>NZ_DATAGQ010000139.1:0-96022 GCF_036263595.1 Geminicoccus sp.
AAGCCCTTGATGGTAGGGCAGCTTGGTCGGACTACGATGATTGGTTTTCCCGGCAACCCGGTCAGTTCCGCTGTCTGCGCCATTCTGTTCCTGCGCGCAGCACTGCGGACGATGCTTGCCATGGATCCGCTCCTGCCTGTCAGGTCGCTGCCGCTGGCAGGTGGGCTCGGGCAGAATGACCGCCGGCAGGACTATCTTCGGGCGCGCCTCGAAGCTATGCCGGATGGGCGGCTTGGGGTGCGCGCCACCAGCCGTCAGGACAGCTCCATGTTCGCGACGATGGCCAGTGCCGACGCCTTGGTCATCCGCCCGCCCCAAGCACCGCCGGCCGCCAATGGCGAGCTGGTCGAGGTAATGCTGCTGGCCGAAGTCCTCAGCGGCCTCGACCGCTTTCCTCTATAGTCTCTGCAGGATGCCATGGTCTGGATCAACCGGCCGCCCCGACGATTAATGAGACAGATCCGTTCATGAAATGTGCGCCCGCCGTTGACGCCTTTCTGGAACGTACATAGAACATGCATGACGGCCGCTGCCCAGGCGGACCGCACCACATCGAGGTCCTCGCCTGTGCTCACCGGCCGCCAGCGTCAGCTCGTGCTGTTCATCCAGGACTACCACCAGAAGAACGGCATCTACCCGTCTTATGACGAGATGCGTGAAGCGCTGAAGCTGCAGTCGAAGTCGGGGATCCACCGCCTGGTGTCGGGGCTTGAGGAGCGCGGCTACATCAAGCGCTTGGCCTATCGGGCACGTGCCATCGAACTGGTGCGCGATCCGAGCCAAGAAGCGGCTGCGCCAGCGCAGACGCCAGTCAATGTCGTGCGCGGCCAGTTCCGGCGGGAGGAACGGCCATCCGCTCCAAGCCGGCAGCAGCCACCGCCGCCTGCATCGAACGGGTTTGACCTGCCGCTCTATGGCAAGATCGCTGCCGGCACCCCGATCGAGGCGCTCGCCGATACGACCACGACCATCGACGTGCCTCAGTTCATGGTCGGTGACGGCGAGCACTACGTGCTGCAGGTCAAGGGCGACTCCATGGTCGATGCAGGCATCGCCGATGGCGACTTGGTCGTGATCCAGCGCTGCGAGACGGCCGAAAGCGGTGCCATCGTCGTGGCGCTGATCGAGGATCGCGAGGTCACGCTGAAGCGCCTGCGCAAGCGTGGTGCGTCCATAGCGCTGGAGGCGGCCAACCCGACCTACGAGACCCGGATCTTTGGGCCCCATCAGGTCAAGGTTCAGGGTCGCCTGGTCGGCCTGATGCGACGCTACTGAAGCCGCGTGCGGTCACCCGGCGTCGAGTGCCGCCTGAATGCGGCCGGGCGCGTCGGTGATGACCGCCGCCACGTTCGCGGCCTTCAACGCTCGTGCACGGTCCGGCTCGTTCACCGTGTAGACCAGGACCGGCACACCGTCAGCGGCGAGTTCAGCCAGGCGCGCCGGCTCGGCATATTTCTGGCTCATGTGCAGTGTCGCACATTCCAGTCGTTCCATCGCCACCCGCCAGTCGCGCGGCAGCCGCTCGACGAGGAGGCCGCGCGGGCAGTACGGCGCCACCCTGCGGGCGGCGTCCAGGGACGGCCGTGCGAATGACGAGAGGAGCGGCGGCGCCTTGGACTCGGGCCAGTGAAGCTTCAGTTCGCCACAGATCACCTCCGCAGTCTCAAGCTCCCGGCCGGGGCAAGGCTTGATCTCGATATTTGCTTGGAGGTCAAGTTCGACCAGCAGGCTGATCACTTCCTCCAGGGATGGCGGATGCTCGCCGGCAAACTCGGCCCCGAACCAGGACCCGGCATCCAGCCCGCGGATTTCCGACCAGTCGCGCTTGGCAGCCCAGCCTCGGCCGTTCGTTGTCCGCGACAGAGCCGAGTCGTGCATCAGGAACGGAACGCGGTCGCGGGTGAGCTTCACGTCGAACTCGACCATGCGGCAGCCCAGCTCGCCCGCCCGCCGTATCGACGCCAGCGTGTTCTCAGGTGCGTCGGCGGCCGAACCCCGGTGGCCTACCACGAAGGGTACCGGGACCGACGGCACTGCCGTGCGTCCCGGCTTCCAGGCCGGCCATCGTCCGTCCGTCATCTGCCGAATCTCCTACGCACGTCCGTCGACGATGGTAAGTAGCGGGCAGGCGCCGCAGCGCGCAACCTTCAAGAACGCCGAGGACGTGAGCCGACAGGCATGAGCGGAACGGAACCGGTGGCGGCCCAGCGCGAACTTCTGGGAACCGTCGACCGCATCGTCTTCCACAATGCCGAGACCGGCTGGACCGTCCTTCGTCTGACCACGGACGGTGGCGACACCGTCATTCTGGTCGGTACGGGGCTGGCACTCCAGGAGGGTGACGCGATCAAGGCGCTGGGCGCCTTCGAGGACGATCCCAGCTGGGGGCGTCGCTTCCGCGCGGCCGTGGTGCATGCCGCGGCACCGTCCACCAGGGAAGGCATGATCACATTTTTGGGATCCGGCCGGATCAAGGGCCTGGGACCGGTCCTCGCCCATCGGCTGGTGCGTGTATTCGGCGACCGTCTGGCCGACGTCATCGAGCAGCGGCCGCAGGAACTGGCCGCGGTGGAGGGAGTAGGCTCGATGCTGGCGGAGCGGATCGCCGAGACCTGGCGGTCGCTCGCAGGGGAGCGCGATGCGATCCTGTTCCTGAACAGTCATGGCCTTGGCGGGGCGAAGGCGGCCCGGATCCTGAAAGCCTACGGACCTCGCACCGTCAGCCAACTCGCGGCGAACCCTTGGTCGCTGGCAAGAGACGTCAACGGCATCGGCTTCATGACGGCTGATCGGTTCGCCCTTGCGATGGGGCGGCCGCACGAGGATCCTGACCGTGTCGCGGCGGCACTCCGTCATGTGCTGGAGGAAATTGCCCAGGGACAGGGTGACACCCAGGCAAGGCGTGCGTTCCTGCGCGGCCGCTTGATCGCTCTGCTCGATGTCTCGGAAGACTTGGCCGATCAGGGGATCGCCCGTGCGCTGGAAGCCGGGCATGTCGTCAGGCATGGCGGCGACGTGCTGGCGCTGGAGGAGTTGCACCGGGCCGAGCAGGCGATCGCGGAAAGGCTGGCGGCACTGGCGCACGGCATTCCGTCCTGGCGTACGGGAGATGCCGAGGCGGTGGTCGCCAGCGCCGCAAAGCACCTGCAGCTCGATCTGGCGGGCTCGCAGGCCGTGGCCGTGCAGACAGCACTCGTCAGCCGGTTGATGGTGGTGACGGGCGGGCCTGGTACCGGCAAGACCACCATCGTGCGCGCCATCCTAGCGGCCGTCGAACGCTGTGGCGGACGGGTCGTGCTGGCAGCGCCTACAGGCCGGGCCGCCCGGCGCCTGTCGGAAAGCACCGGTCACGAAGCCTCGACGATCCATCGCCTGCTGGAAGCGGAGCCTGGCCACGGATTCCGGCGCGATGCGGACCGTCCCCTGGAGGGCGACCTGTTCGTGATCGACGAAGCGTCGATGGTGGACACCGAACTGATGGCAGCCTTGGTCGATGCGCTGCCGGACCATGCCGCCCTTCTGATGGTGGGCGACGTCGACCAGCTGCCCTCGGTTGGTCCGGGCCGGATCCTCGGCGACCTGATCGAGTGCGGTTACATCACCGTTGTTCGGCTGGTCGAGATCTTCCGGCAAGCTGCTGAGTCCAAGATCGTCGCGAACGCCCATCGGATCGTGAACGGCCAGCCACCGGAAACCAGCCGCGGCGAGGGACTGGGCGACTTCTATGCCATCCGCGCCAGCGGTCCGGACGAGTTCCGGCAGAAACTTCGCCAGTTACTGATCGAGCGGATCCCGCGGGCATTTCACATGGACCCGGTCGAGGACGTGCAGATCCTGGTTCCTACCAATCGTGGCGCCGTCGGGACGATCGAGCTCAACCGCTTCCTGCAGGCACTCCTGAACCCGGAACCGGCAGGCGTGCTGCAGCGGGGCGAGCAGCGGTTCGCCGTGGGCGACCGGATCATGCAGATCGAGAACGACTACGAGCGGGAGGTGTCGAACGGCGATGTCGGGCGGGTCGTCAGCGTCGACAGCGAACGGAGCGTTCTGCAGGCGGCCTTCGACGACCGGCTACTGACCTATGAAGGGTCGGACCTGGAAGCGCTCACCCCGGCCTATGCCGTCACCGTGCACAAGGCTCAGGGGTCCGAGTATCCGGCGGTCGTCGTGCTTCTGTCACGCGAGCATGGTCGCATGTTGCGGCGCGATCTGCTTTACACCGCCGTGACCCGAGCGCGGCGGCTGGTGGTCCTCCTGGGCGAGCCCGAGGCTATCGGCAGGGCCGTCGAGAACGCTGACACCCGACACCGTCAGACCGGCCTGATCGCGCGCATCGAAGAAGCCTTCCAGGAGTACCCCTCGTCATGAGCTCGACCGAGCGCCGCCTTCAAGCTGGCATCGAAGCTGTCCGCAAGGGCGGCGCCCATGCGCTCGGCCTGTTCAACCGCCGCGACGAGCTGGTGATCGAGAAGAAGGGCCGCCAGGACCTCGTGTCGCGCGCGGACCGAGAAACCGAGACGATCATCCGCGACGTCATCTCCGCGCAGTTCCCCGAGGACGGGTTCCTGGGCGAGGAGTACGGCTCGACGGGCGGGACCGACCGCCTGTGGATCATCGACCCGATCGACGGCACCTCCAACTACCTGCAAGGGATCCCCTACTGGGGGATCCTGCTTGCCTATGTCGAGAACGGTCGCCCTCTCCTTTCCTTCACCTACGACGCCTGCCGTGACGAACTCTGGACAGCCGAGGCCGGCAAGGGTGCCAAGCGCAACGAGAAGCCGATCCACTGTGCTGGCACGGACAAGGCAGACGAGGCGATCATGGCGCTCTCGTTCAACTTCAAGACCGACCCGGAGGTCTACACCACCATGCTGGCTGCGGCCATCCGCAAGGGCATCGACCACCGTCGGATCGGCTCCACCGCGCTCAAGCTCGCCTATGTCGCGGATGGCCGCTTTGACGCCAGCGTGTCGATGCTAACCAATGCGTGGGACGTGGTGCCGGGCCTGCTGCTCGTGAAGGAAGCCGGCGGCTGCATCACCGACTTCACTGCAGGCGGCCATCCACTGACCAAGCCGGCGCCGGCTGCCGCCTGCGCGCCGGGTATCCGGGGTGTGATCGAGGAGATCACCGGGCTCACGCTCGACGGCTAATTGGGCCTCCGCGCGTCCGGGCCATTTTCATCGGCACGGAAACCACATCCTGAGTTTGTTGAGGACGGGCCAGAACGATCGCGTCGTTGCCCCGTTACGCCCTTGGTAGGGGCTTTCAGGCGGAATCCGCTCGCTAGAATCGATCGGGCTCCACTGCCAGCCAGCGGAGGGCTAGATGGACGCCGTGATCGATCTCCTGAACGAGATCTTCTGGGGGTATGTCCTCGTCTACGGCCTGCTGGCTGTCGGAATCTACTTCACGATCCGGCTGGCATTCATCCAGATCGTTCATTTCCCTGAGATGTTCCGCTCCGTTCTGGGCGCCAAGGTGGCGGACAAATCGGGTATCACGCCGTTCCAGGCTCTGTGCACCAGCCTTGCATCCCGGGTCGGCACCGGCAACATCGCCGGCGTGGCGGTGGCACTCTATCTCGGGGGTCCCGGTGCGATCTTCTGGATGTGGATGGTGGCAGCCGTGGGCATGGCCACCGCCTTCTCCGAGAGCACGCTGGCGCAGGTCTACAAGATCCGCGACGGCGAGGGCCGCTATCGTGGCGGACCCGCCTTCTATATCGCCAAGGGCCTGAACGCACCTTGGGCGGGAGCCATCTTCTCCGTCTGCTTGATCCTGTCCTTCGGGCTGATCTTCAACGCCGTGCAGGCCAATTCCATCGCGGATGCGATGGAGGGCGCTTTCGGCCTGCCCAAGCTGGCGACGGGTGTGGTCGTCGCCGCCCTCGCGGCCGTGATCATCTTCGGCGGCATTCAGACCATCGCCCGCTCAGCCGAGATCATCGTGCCGTTCATGGCGCTGGGCTACGTGCTGGTCGCGCTGTACGTGCTGATCATCAATATCGTGGACGTGCCGGGCATGCTGCTGCTGATCGTGCGCAGCGCCTTCGGGCTTGAGGAGGCAGTCGGCGGCGTAACAGGCGGGATGGCCGCCGCCATGATGAACGGCGTCCGAAGGGGTCTGTTCTCCAATGAGGCGGGCATGGGCAGTGCACCCAACATCGCAGCCGTGGCCACCCCGGACCCGCACCATCCCGTCAGCCAGGGCTTCGTGCAGGCGCTGGGGGTGTTCATCGACACAATCGTGATCTGCACGGCCACTGCGCTGCTGATCCTCCTGTCGGAAACGCTCGTGCCCGGCTCCGGCCTGACCGGTACCCAGCTGACGCAGGAAGCGGTCAGCGCGCATATCGGTGGCGCCGGCCACTATTTCATCGCCGTTGCCATCTTCTTCTTCGCGTTCACGTCGATCATCGGCAACTACGCCTATGCGGAGAACGCCATGACGTTTCTTGGCATGGGCAGCCGCACGGGCCTTCTCATCCTGCGCCTGGCCGTCCTGCTGATGGTCGTCTGGGGCGCCTATGAAAGCGTGGCCACGGTCTTCAACGCGGCCGATGCCTCCATGGGACTGATGGCCACGATCAACCTGATCGCCATCCTCCTTCTGTCGGGCCTCGTGGTGCGACTCGCCCGCCACTTCATCGCCCAGCGCAAAGCCGGGCTGCATCCGATCTTCCTCGCTGGTGACATGCCGGAACTGGCTGGACGGATCGACGCGGATATCTGGCGGCAACGCTAGGGGCATCTGGAGGGCTATGCCCATTGCAAGGTGCCTGCACCCTGTTATCGATCCGCCGGCATCTCCGTGCCTTGTTCGGCCGCCTTCTCCGCATCCCTGATCCGTTTGGTGTTGTCCAACGCGTAGGGCCAGACAAGGCCGATCAGAACCGCAATCACCACGACGGCCAGGATGATCATGCGGTTGCGGGTTTGCGTGCTCATCGCTCGTCCTTCCTCGTCAGATCAGCCGCATCCCGGCATGGGCCGCCTCATGGTCCAGCAGCCAGCGCTTGCGCGGGAGGCCTCCGCCATAACCACCCAGTTTGCCGTCATGGGCGATCACGCGGTGGCAGGGGACGATGATGGAGATCGGGTTGCGGCCGTTGGCGGCACCGACCGCGCGAAAGCCGGCTATGCTGCCGACCTGATCGGCCAACTGCTTGTAGGAGATGGTCTGGCCGTAGGGGATCGTCAGGAGCGTGTCCCAGACCCGGCGCTGGAACGGCGTGCCGTCCAGGCGCATCGGCAGGTCGAAATCCTGGAGGCGACCGATGAAGAAGGCGTCGACCTGCTCCGCGGTCGCGCTCAGGAGCGGCGTCTCCGCTGGCTCAGCCGTGATCCCCTGCTCCTCGCCTGTATAGAGCCCGACCAGCACGTCGCCGTCGCCGATCAGGCGGATCGGGCCGATCGGCGTCACGATGGTCTTCATCTGCATCATGGGCTGTTGATCCCGAGCGCCAGGGCGACCCGATCGGCAATGGCTGGGCTTGCGGTAAGGCCTGGGCTTTCGATGCCCAGCAGGTTGACCAAGCCAGAGATCCCATGCTCCGCGGGACCCTGGATCTCGAAATCCTCGGCGACCGATCCGGCGGGCGACAGCTTTGGGCGGATCCCCGCATAGCCCGGCTCCAGCGAGCCGTCCGGAAGGCCCGGCCAATAGCGACGGATGGCGTCGTAGAAGACCTCGGCGCGGCTTGGGTCCACCTGGTAGTCCAGGCTCTCGATCCATTCTGTGTCGGGACCAAAGCGGGCGCGGCCGCCCAGGTCGAGCGTGATGTGGACGCCCAGTCCAGCCTTTTCGGGCATGGGGTAGATCAGGGTCGAGAACGGCGCCTTGGCGGCCAGAACGTAGTAGTTGCCCTTGCAGAGGTAGCCGGTGCGCTGCCGTGCTTCAGGCAGCCCCCTGGTGACCCTGGTAAGGGCGGGCGCGTCCAGGCCGGCGGCGTTGACCACGATCGACGCCTCCAGCGTCATCGGTTCAGCGCCGCCGGTCTCGACGACGATGCCGCTTTCTCCCGCTTGCAGGCCGACGACCGGTGTCTCAAAGCAGAGCATGGCGCCCTCGTTCTCGGCGTCGCCCTGGTAAGCCAACATCAGCGAGTGACTGTCGATGATGCCCGTGGTCGGCGACCACAGGGCTGCGGTGGCGAACAGCTCGGGCTCCTGGGACATCGCCTCCTCGCCCGTTCGCCATTCGAGCTCGACGCCGTTGGCAGCGGCCTTGAGCTGGAGGTCCTTGAGCTTGGCTTCCTCGACCTCGTTGGTCGCCACGATCAGCTTGCCGCAACGGCGATACGGCACCCCGCGTTCGTCGCAGTAGCGGTAGAGGAACTCCTTGCCCTCGACGCAGGTCTGGGCCTTCAGGCTGCCGGTCGGATAATAGATGCCTGCGTGGATGACCTCGCTGTTGCGTGAGCTGGTCTCGGTTCCGATGGCATCGGCCTTCTCCAGGACGAGCACCTCGCGACCCGCCAGGGCCAGGCGCCGTGCCACGGCCAGCCCCACCACTCCGGCACCGATGACGACGGCATCCACCCTTTCCATGATGCCTCAGCCTTCGACGATCTGGCGAAGTTCCGCCTCGGTAAGCCCGACCGAGACACCGGCCGCGATGATGTCGCCGAGCGACTTGGGATCAATCGGGATGCCGTCGCGGCTACGTTGCGCGCGCGCATGGCTTTCCGGCTCGCCCGGCATCAGCACAGCCTCGAAGCCCGGTGCCGGCGGCGACGCTTTGATCCAGTCGATCACCGCCTGCACCTCCTGACGCATGGTATCGAGGTCGCCGAACACGGCAGGATCGACGATCAGCGAGAACATCGAGTTGACGATGCCGTCCAACCGCTCGTGGTGCGGTGCGATCGTCTGGCCGCCGATCATGGCACCACCCAGAATCTCGCAGAAGATCGCGAGGCCGCTGCCTTTGTGCAGGCCGAACGACAGGAGCGCCCCCTTGCGGGTATCGACATAGGTGGTGGGATCCGTGGTGGGCGTGCCATCTGCATCGATCAGCACGCCGACCGGCACCGGAAGACCCTTGTTGCGCGCGACCCGTGCCTTGCCGAAGGCGATCGCCGAGGTCGCCATGTCCAGGAGCAGCATCGGCTTGCCGTCCGCGCCCGGAATGCCGATGCAGAAAGGGTTGGTGCCGAGCCGGGCGCTGGAGCAGCCAAACGGCGCCTGCAACGGATCGTGGTCGGCGACGTTGACGAAATGGAGCGACATCAGACCTTCGGCGGCACACTGTTCCGCCCAAAAGCCGATACGGCCGACATGGCTGGAATTGCGCAGGCCCACCACCGCACAACCCAGCTGGCGGGCACGCTCCGCGCCCAGCTTCATGGCGTCCCGCGCCATGGTCTGACCGTAGCCGCGGCCTGCATCGAGCACCAGCACCGCGCCGACATCCCGCACGACCTTCAGCGTCTGGTTCGGGACAAGGACCTTGATCCGGGAGTTCTTCACATAGTCCGGCAGCATGCCGACGCCGTGGCTGTCGTGACCAGTTAGGTTGGCAACCACCAGATGGTCCGCCACGGCCTTGGCTTCGTCTTCGTTGGAACCAGCGGCCCTGACAATCGTCGATGCCAGTCGATGCAGCCGTTCGGCGGCGATATTGGGCAAGATGACACTCCCTGCGCCTGTCGGACGCTGCCTAGCACGGCAGTCAGCGGGCCGGAAACGTTCCCGCGATGCGCTCGACCAGCCTCTGGCGCAAGAGCCGAGGTGCCGCGATCAGGCCCTGATGCGACGGCCGCTCGTTGTCGTAGCGGATCCGCTCCCCCGACGGGTTCACCATCTCGATCCCGGCCTCCTGCAGGATGATGTCGGCCGCTGCGATGTCCCAGTCGTTGGTCCGGCGCAGGGTAACGTAGGCGTCGAACCGGCGGGCGGCTACGAAGACTAGCTTGAGCGCCAGCGAGCCCAGCATGGTCCAGGTCGCCTCGGGGGCGAGCCAGGCCAGTGGACGCTTCTTTACCTCGCCACGGCTGGCAGCGATCCGCGGTTTCTCCACGTCGACGTCACCCAGCGGCGCAAGCAGCCCTCCATTCAGGCGAGCGCCCTGCCCCAGCGTCGCCTCGAACGTCTCACCCGAGGCCGGGTTGACGACGAGGCCGAACACAGGCCGGTTCCGGATCATGTAGCCGATGCAGATCGAGAATTCGGGCGTTCCCTCCGCGAACGATCGGGTGCCGTCGATCGGGTCGACTACCCAGCAGGTCGGCAAGGCCAGCCGCGAGCCGTCATCGGCCGTCTCTTCCGACAGCCAAGCCTCGCCAGGCCGCTGCAGGTGGGAGCGGAGCAGCCGGTCGATCGTGATGTCGGCCTCCGTGACGATCTGGCCGGGTCCTTTCTCCCAGCCACCGGCCGCCAGACGGAAATGGTGCATGGCGATGGCCGAGGCTTCCGGCATGATCGCCAGGGCACGCTCGCGGATCTCCGTCAGGTTCACGGTCATTTCCATATCGGCTTGCCACTGCCCGGCAGGCCGTAGCTCGCCCATTTGCGCGTCACCTCGTCCACCACGTCCGCATCCATGCGGATTTCCTGGCCCCACTCGCGCTTGGTCTCGGGCGGCAGCTTGTCGGTCGCGTCGATGCCGAGCTTGCCGCCCAGGCCCGATTCCGGCGACGCGAAATCCAGATAATCGATCGGCGTATGCCCCAGCACGGTTAGGTCACGCGACGGATCGCACTTGGTAGAGATCGCCCAGATCACGTCCTTCCAGTCCCGGGCGTTGATGTCCTCGCCGACCACGATCACGAACTTCGTGTACATGAACTGGCGCAAGTAGGACCAAACACCCATCATGATCCGCTTCGCATGGCCAGGATAGGACTTGCGGATCGACACGACCGCAACCCGGTACGAGCAGCCTTCGGGTGGGAGCCAGAAGTCGACGACCTCCGGGAACTGGAGCTGGAAGAGCGGCAGGAATACGTCGTTCAGCGCCTCGCCCAGCACGGACGGCTCGTCCGGCGGACGGCCGGTAAAGGTCGACAGGTAAATGGGATCGCGCCGCATGGTGATGGCGCTGACATGGAACACCGGGAACTGCTCGACCGAGTTGTAGTAGCCGGTATGGTCGCCATAGGGCCCCTCGTCGGCCTGCTCGTCGAGCGAAACATGACCCTCGATCACGATCTCGGCCTGGGCCGGCACCTTCAGGGGCACGCTCACGCAGTCGACGAGTTCGACGCGCGAGCCGCGCAGGAGACCCGCGAACTGGTACTCGGACATCGTGTCCGGCACCGGCGTCACCGCTGCCAGGATGACGCCTGGATCTGCTCCGATCACCGCGGCGGCTGGCAGCGGCTCGCGCTTGGACTGCTTCCAGCGGCGATGGTGTTGGGCGCCGCCGCGATGCTTGAGCCAGCGCATGATCGTCGTCCGCGGTCCCGTCACCTGCATACGGTAGATACCGAGGTTGAACGCGTCCTCGCGCGTGTCCGACGGGCCCTTGGTCACCACGAGCGGCCAGGTGATCAGCGGCGCCGGCTCGCCGGGCCAGCAAGTCTGGACCGGCAGGCGGCCAAGGTCGATCCGGTCGCCCTGGAGTACCACCTCCTGGCAGGGCGCCCGGCTGGTGGTCTTCGGCCGCATCGACAAGGCGGCCTTGGCCAGCGGCATCATCTGCAGCGCCTCGCGGATGCCCTTGGGCGGCTCCGGCTGCTTGAAGAAGGCGAGCATCCTGCCGAGCTCGACCAGTTCATCCGGCTGCTTGCCCATCCCCCAGGCCACCCGCTCGACCGTGCCGAACAGGTTGACCAAGACCGGCATCGAGTGGTCCACCACGTTCTCGAACAGCACGGCCGGCCCGCCCTCAGCGAGCAGACGGGTCTGGATCTCGGTCATCTCCAGGACGGTGGAGACAGGTGTCTTTACCCGCACCAGCCTGCCCTGCCTTTCCAGATGAGCGATGAAGTCGCGAAGGCTTTCGAAGGCCAAGCCGATCAGTCCTCCCGCCACTTGATCGAGCAGCCCATGGACGGGATCTGCTCGGCTAGCGCCTCGCCGGTTTCCGCCACCTGCTTCATGGCGAGGTACAGTTCCCGCTTCGCGTCGGGAGCACCTGCCTGCCTGCCCGAACTGTCGAGACGCCCGCGGTAGCGCAGCGCCAGCTTGCCGTCGAAGCCGAAGAAGTCCGGCGTACATACCGCACCATAGGCACGAGCCACCTCCTGCGACTCGTCGTGAAGGTAGGGAAAGGTGAAGCCGTGCTCCTTGGCAAAACGCTGCATGCTCGGAAAGTCATCGTCCGGGTAGCGCTTGCCGTCGTTGGAGCAGATCGCGACCGTCGAGATCCCGATCTTGGCGAGGTCGCCCGCATCCCGGACCATGCGGTCGACGATCGCCTTCACGTAGGGGCAGTGATTGCAGATGAAGGCGACCAGCGTGCCATTCTGGCCGGCGAGTTCTGCCAAGCTCTTGGCCCTGCCGTCCACGTCGCGCAGGGTAAAGGGAGGCGCGGCGAAGCCGAGTTCGCCGGGTGGGGTAGTCAAGGATGGCATGGCGTTGCTCCACTGCGTGGTCGGCTGGAGCCTGATATGGATGCCACCCACCGGCCAGGGCAACGGGATACGAAATGACACGGGCGGCAGCACCGCGGACGCGTGAGCTTTGGGCCTGGGCTCTGTTCGACTGGGCGACCTCGCCCTTCGCGGCGATCGTCGTGACCTTCGTGGTCGCGACCTATGTGGCGAAGGCGGTGGCGGCGTCGGAGGTTGAGGGCCAGGCGGCCTGGGGCTGGGCGATGAGCGCCTCGTCGCTGGTGGCCGCCGTCCTGGGCATCATTCTGGGTGCCATCACCGACGTGGGCGGCCCACGCAAGCCCTGGCTCTTCCTTTGCGTCATGCTGCAGGCCGCCGGCACCGCCGCCATCTGGTTCATCCTGCCGGAGCCCTCGCTTCTGCTGTTCGCCCTGGTGGTCGTGGCGATCGCGAATGTTGGCAGCGAGCTTGGCAGCGTCTTCAACAACGCGATCCTGGCCGACCTGGCGCCCAGGGATAGCCTCGGCCGCTGGTCCGGCTTTGGCTGGGGCCTGGGCTATATTGGCGGGCTCGTCTGCCTCGTGGTGGCACTGGTCGTGTTCCTGCAGCCAGAGGTGCCCCTGTTCGGGCTTGACAAGAGCAGCATGGAGCAGGTCCGGATCGTGGGACCGCTGGTGGCTCTATGGCTGGTCACCTTCTCGCTGCCGCTGTTCCTGGTCGTGTGCGACCGCCCGGGGATTGTACTGCCGAACCGCCGGATCATCGGCACGAGCATCCGCAACCTTCGAACAACGCTCCGCGACGTGCTGCGCGACAGGATCCTCGCCCTCTTCCTCCTGGCCGCCATGCTATCGGCCGACGGCCTCGGCACACTGTTCGCCCTGGGCGGGATCTATGCGGCCGGCACGTTCGGGATGAGCCTTGCCGAAGTGCTACGGTTCGGGATCCTCCTGAACCTGACGGCCGGGATCGGTGCGTGGATGTTCGCCAAGGTGGACGACCGGCTGGGCGCCAGGACGACCATCCTGATCGGCCTGAGCGGGCTGCTCGTCTGCGGGCTGGCGACGCTGTTGGCGCCCAACCGTCTGGCCTTCGAGGTCATCGGCGGAGCGCTCGGCCTGTTCGTGGGGCCGGTGCAGAGTGCCATCCGCTCCCTGATGGCGCGGCTGGCACCGCCCGACCGGCGGGCGGAAATGTTCGGCGTACTGGCACTGACGGGCCGGGCGACCTCATTCCTGGGGCCGATGCTGGTGGCGATCGTGACTACAGTCAGCGGCAGCCAGCGGATCGGCATGGCGCCGATCCTCCTGTTCTGGCTTCTGGCGATGTCGATCTTCTGGCGGTTGCCGGCTAGTGCCGGAAGTGTCGGACCCCCGTCGTGACCATGGCGATCCCGGCCTGATCGGCTGCCGCCACGACTTCCTGATCCTTGACCGAGCCGCCCGGGTGGATGGCGGCCGTAGCACCGGCCTCGACCGCGATCATCAGGGCATCGGGGAACGGGAAGAAGGCGTCGGAGGCAACCACTGTCCCCTCGGCACCGCCGCCGGCCTTGGCCCGCTCCACGGCGATCCTGGCGGCATCCACGCGGGACGTCTGACCCCCGCCGATCCCGACGGTGGCGCCGTTCCTGGCCAGGACGATCGCGTTCGACTTCACGTGCTTGGCGATAGCGAAGGCGAACAAGAGATCGGCCCGTTCCTGCTCGCCGGGCGCGCGGGCGGTGACCGAGGTGAGCCTGGCCGCCGCGATCGGACTGATGTCCTCCTCCTGGATCAGGAAGCCGCCATCCACGGAGCGGAAGCTGCGGCGGGGCCGGTCCGGGGCCGGCAAGCCCGCGGTCAAGAGCAGGCGCAGGTTCTTCTTGCGGGCAAAGATCTCTCTGGCCGCCTCGTCGGCACCGGGTGCGATCACGACCTCGGTGAAGATGCCGGTCACGGCTTCCGCCGTGGCGGCGTCAATGGGGCGGTTGAACGCGACGATGCCGCCAAACGCGCTGGTGGGATCGGAAGCCAGGGCCTTGCGGTAGGCGTCGAGCGGATCGGTGCCGAGCGCTGCGCCACAAGGGTTCGCGTGCTTGACGATTACGCAGGCTGGCTCGCCGAACTCAGCGACGCAGGCCAGGGCGGCATCGGTGTCGGCGATGTTGTTGTAGCCGAGTTCCTTGCCCTGGACCTGCTCCGCGGAACCCACACCCGGCACGCGCAGATCCGAGACGTAGAAGGCCGCCTTCTGGTGAGGGTTCTCGCCGTAGCGCAGGGTCTGCTTCAACCGGCCGCCGAGCGGAAGGCTCGGCAGGAAGGTCTCGGCCTCAATTTGCCCAGCCAGCCAGGCAGAGATCGCGGCGTCATAAGCCCCCGTGCTGGCATAGGCTTGCAGCGCCAGCTGCCGGCGGGTCGCGAGGCTGGTGCCCCGATGAACCGCCAGTTCGCCGGCCACGCGCTCATACTGGGCCGGATCGGTCACCACCGCCACGGCTTCATGGTTCTTCGCAGCGGCGCGCACCATGGCAGGACCGCCGATGTCGATGTTCTCGATGCACTCCGCGTAGCCGGCGCCCGAGGCGACTGTGGCCTCGAACGGGTAGAGGTTCACGACCAGAAGGTCGATCGGCTGGATGCCGTGCGCTGCCATCTGGCGGCGGTGCTCGTCGTCCTCGCGCAATCCCAGCAGGCCGCCATGGATCTTGGGGTGGAGCGTCTTCACCCGGCCGTCCAGGATCTCCGGATGGCCGGTCACCTCGGCGACATCGGTCACGGCAAGCCCGGCCTCACGTAGCGTCCGAGCGGTTCCGCCGGTCGAGAGCAGGCGGACGCCGGCATTGGCCAGGGCGGTGGCGAACTCCACCAAACCGGTCTTGTCGCTCACGGACAAGAGGGCGGTGCGGATCGGCACGATGTCCATCGAAGGATTCCCGAGGGTTAGCTGGTTCGGCGCAAGCGGGCGGCGAAGAAGCCATCCATGCCGCCCTGCTCGATCAGGTGGCATGGCAGGGTGCGCAGGTTGCCCTCGGCGCTGATGCACATCTCAAGGCCCGGCATCTCGTCGGCGGTGACCGGCACGCGCTCGAACTCGGGGTGCCTGGCGAGGAAGCGCTCCAGCTGGACCGGCCCTTCCTCGGGCTGCAGCGAGCAGACGGCGTAGACCAGGAGGCCGCCGGGCTCGACGACGCGGGCTGCACCGTCGAACAGGCGGGCCTGCAGGTCCATGGTGCGGGTCACGTCGAAGGCGCGCTTGTGCCAGATGACGTCCGGATGGCGGCGGATCGTGCCGGTGGCCGTGCAGGGAGCGTCCAGGAGGACCCGCGACCAGGTGCGGCCGGGCGGCAGGAGGGCGGCATCCGACACGATGACCTCGGCCTGCAGCCGCAAACGCTGCAGGTTCTGCTTCAAGCGCTCGGCCCGGTTCGGGTCCTGCTCCACCGCAGTGACGATCCCCTGGCCGGCAGCGAGCTGGGCCGTCTT
The DNA here is from genome assembly GCF_036263595.1 of Geminicoccus sp. Classification (NCBI taxonomy): domain Bacteria; kingdom Pseudomonadati; phylum Pseudomonadota; class Alphaproteobacteria; order Geminicoccales; family Geminicoccaceae; genus Geminicoccus; species Geminicoccus sp. The sequence continues at coordinate 15,967 of NZ_DATAGQ010000139.1, forward strand.
GCCTCCCGGTGCCGCGCACAGGTCTACGACCGTCTGCTTGCGCACGTCGCCCAGCAGCCTGACCGGCAGGCTCGCCGCCAGGTCCTGCACCCAGAACCGCCCCTCGCTGAAGCCCTTCAGCCGGTCGATCTGGCCGCCGGCCGTCAGGCGGACGGTGCCGTTCGGCATGGGCTGGCCGCCCAGGATCTCGGCCAGCGAGGCGGCATCGTCGCGGGCCGTCAGGTCGAGCGGTGGCTCGACCTGGTGCGCCTCGCCGATCGCCCTGGCCATAGGCTCGCCATAGGCATCGACCCAGGCGAACCACATCCACTCGGCGCTGTTGAGCCTCGCGGCATCCTGTTCGGCCACGATGGCCGGGCCTTCCTCGGCGACCTTGCGCAGGATGGCGTTGATCATGCCGCGCTCGCGGTCGAGCGGCCCGTGGGCCAGTTGCACGGTGGCGGACAGGGCGGCATGGGCGGGCGTGCCCAGGAACAGGAGCTGGGCCGCACCCAGGCGCAGCAGGTTGAGGGCGCGGGCCTTCTGCGGCGGGAAGCGCCAGAAGCGGGCCAGCGCGTCGTCGATCTGCCCCTTGTGGCGCAGGACCGTGGCCACCAGCGCGCGAGCGAACGCACGATCGCGCGGCTCCAGGCGCTGGAGGCCGCGATGGCTGGCCAGCGCGTCGTCCATCGTCCGCCAGCTCTGCCCGAGCACGGCGTCCAGGATGTCGAGCGCCATCATCCGGGCGTCCGGCCCGCCCGAGCGGGAACGGCCGGCCGTGGTCCGGTCGTCCGGTTTGGTCCAGGCGTTGCGGCGGGCGGGATCGACGTAGTGGGGGCGTTCAGCCACGGGGCAGACCTGCGAGCGATTGGGAGATCAGGGAGCGCGTTGCTCCAACACCATAGAGGGCCGCGAAGTTGCCAAAGCGCGGGCCCTGCGCCTGGCCGAGCAGGACCTCGTAGAGGGCGGTGAACCAGGTGCGCAGCGGCTCGAACCCGTGCTTCTTGCCGATGGCGTAGACCTCGTTCTGGATCGTCTCGCCCTCGGCACCTTCCGGCATGGAAGCGAGCACGTCGTGCAGCTCCTGAAGGGCGGCGCGCTCCTGCTCGGTCGGCTGGCGGTACTTCTTCTGGGGCTTCACGAAGTCCTGGTGGTAGGCCACCGCATGCTCGACCAGCTTGGCCAGCTGCGGCGCGCTGGCGGCGGTCGTGCCCGGTGCGTACTGGCTGATATAGCCCCAGATCACCTGCGGCTCCTCGGCGTTCACGACGCTGGCGAGGTTGAGCAGCATGGCAAACGAGAGCGGGAGCTTCGTCACCATCGGGTCGCCGGCATGGATGTGCCAGACCGGATTGCCGAGCTTCTCCTTGTCGTCCTGGCCGGGATAGGCCTCCAGCAGCTGCTGGTACTCGTCGACATGCTTGGGGATCACGTCGAAATAAAGGCGCTTGGCAGCCTTCGGGTCGCGGTAGAGGAAGAGCTGCAGGCTCTCCGGGGTGGCGTAGCGCAGCCACTCGTCGATGGTCAGGCCATTGCCCTTGGACTTGCTGATCTTCTGGCCCTGCTCGTCCAAGAACAGCTCGTAGGTGAGGTTCTCCGGCGGCAGGCCGCCAAGGGCCCGGCAGATCTGCGAGCCCAGCTTCACCGAATCGATCAGGTCCTTGCCGGACATCTCGTAATCGACATCGAGCGCATACCAGCGCATCGCCCAGTCGGCCCGCCACTGCAGCTTGCAGTGGCCGCCGGTCACCGGGACCTCGGTCAGCGTGCCGTCCTCGTCGCGGAACACGACCGTGCCGTCCTGCGGCTTCAGCTCCTCGATCCGCACCTGCAGGACCTTGCCGGTCTTCGGGGAGATCGGGAGGAAGGGGCTGTAGGTGGCGGCGCGCTCGGCACCCAAGATCGGCGTGACGATCTTCACGAGCTGGTCGTGGACTTCCAGTGCCCGCAGCAGGGCCTGATCGAAGCGGCCGGCGCGGTAGTGGTCGGTTGCGGACTGGAAGCTGTAGGCGAAGCCGAACCGGTCCAAAAACGCGCGCAGGCGGGCGTTCATGTGGTGGCCGAAGCTCTCATGCGTGCCGAACGGGTCGGGAATCGCGGTAAGCGGCTTGCCAAGGTATTCCCGGACCATGTCGCCGTTCGGGACGTTGTCCGGCACCTTGCGCAGGCCGTCCATGTCGTCGGAAAAGGCATAGAGTTCCGTCGGAACATCCGGCCGCAACAGCTTGAATGCATTGCGGATCAGGGTCGTGCGGAACACCTCGGCGAAGGTGCCGATATGCGGCAGGCCGGAGGGACCGTAGCCGGTCTCGAACAGCACGAAGCCTTTGGCCGGCGGACGCTTGGCGATGCGCTCGACAAGGCGGCGCGCCTCGACGAACGGCCAGGCTTTCGCCGACTGATAGAGCTCCTGCATGGGATGGACCTGCCATTTGACGCAACGGACGAGCAGCGGCCGGACTTGGCATCCGGCCGCTGGCGCGCGACGTCTAGCAGACTTGCCGCCTCCAGGTCACACCCTGCGTGCCGCAAACCCCTCATGCGTCAGGCACCGATCCGGCCGAACAGGTCGCCGGTGCCAAGTTGGACCGGAAAGTCCAGCACCTCCACCAGCGCTCTCTCGCTGCGGATTCCCGTGACGACCACCTCGACGCCGCAGCGCTGCATGGCCCGGATGTCGCGGATCAGGTCGCTGTCGTAGGCGCCGAGCGAAGCCTGGTGCAGTTCGTCGGCGGGAAGGCACACGAGGCTCAGCTTGCGCGCCGCGACCGCTTCCGGCGAGAGATGAGGCCGCTCAGCCAGCTCCAGGCCGATGCCCACCTGCGCCCTGCGCAGGATCGCGACCAGCTCCAGGCCGAAGCGTTCGGTGGGCCAGGCGTCCAGCACCAGATGCAGGGCGCAGGCCTGCGGCGGGCGCCGCCCCAGCAGGGTGGCAAGGGCCGTGCGCGCCTCCTCGGCGGCAAAGGACGCGGTGGACAATCTGGCTACGACCGGCAGGTTCTCCGCACCGGGCACCGGACGCTCCGCGTTCCTGGCCGCTGCCCGTACCATTTCCAGATCAAGGGCCGCACGCAGCTCGTCCGCCTCGCTGCCCAGGAGCCGGTGAGCGTCGGAGAGAGCGCCGTCGTGACGGCATTGCTGGTGGATCGCGACCATCCGGCGGCGGCGCTGCGGCAGGCTCACCACCGGCACCCGGACGACCGTCAGTGCATCCTCCTGCACGGCACGCGCCACGGCCTGCCGCCCGGCCGCTTCCTCGTCCGCGATCACGTCGCGACGGAACGGCTGGTTGATGGTGAGCCCGAGCCCGGCATGTGGCGCGCTGGCAGGGCGAGACGGTGCCGTTTGCCGGGACCGCTCAGGAAGCTCGTCCATTGCAGGGTCGGGAGCGCCGTCCAGCATGTCCGGTCCGTCCGGGGCCGGGCCGATGGACGCGGCCACCGGCGGCTCGGGTTCGTTCCTGCGTTCATTCGCTGCCTGGTTCCTGCGGAACAGGGTGAACGCGCCAAATTGCACCTTGGCCTCGGGTTCGTTCGTGTCGGCGCCGGCTGCCGCCAGGCCGGGGAGCAACTCCGGAGTGGGCGCGGTGCCGGACGCGTCTGCCGACATCTCGTCGGGAGGGATGAGGTCGACAGGCGAGAGGACGAGGTCGGGTTCGTTCGTGCCATCTGCCGGTTGGACCGCCACCTTGCGGTCCTTGCGCCGCCATGCACCGAAACCGGCTGCCGCTGCATGGCCGAGCAGGGTCCGCACGCCAGGGCCACGCTCGGCGGGATCGGCTGCGCTTGCCACCGGCGGCAGGTCGGGCTCGGGTTCGTTCGTGCCATCCGCCGCTGGCGGTGCGGGCGGGGCGTCGGCCGGCATTCGCCCTTGCCGGCGCTCGGTTCGTTTGTGCGAATCCATGGTGCGGTGCCGCCGGCCAGCAGGCGCTCGCGGCGTACCAGCAGCGTCGAGCCACCCAGGAGCAGGAGGAAGGTCAGGAGGCCAGGTGCCAGAGTCAGGCGCAGCGCCGGGTCCGGGACAGCCAGCAGGCCGCTGGCACCCGCGACCAGCGCGCTCGCCACCGCTAGGAAGTAGAAGAAACCGGACACCTTCCAGCTCCCGGATGTTGATCTACCCAGGGTTGTTAAACCATCCGCATACTTAATTGAAGCGAGAGAAACAGGTGAGACAGCGGGTTCCCCGACCGAGCAAGCAGCGCGTCGCCGACGTGCTACCGGTGGCTCGCGACCGCCTGCTCCGGCACGAGCCGGCGAACGACCCCACGGTGCTGCCGGCAGCGGTAGTGCCACCGTCCGAGAAGGGCGGGACGCCGTCCGGCGGCCTCCTGCCGGCGGCCCTGGAAGGCTGGTTCACCCAGCGGAACTGGACGCTGCGCCGGCACCAGGTCGAGATGATCCAGGCCGCCGAGCGGCAGCAGGACGCGCTGCTGATCGCGCCTACCGGCGGCGGCAAGACGCTGGGCGGGTTCCTGCCGAGCCTGATCGCGCTGGCCGGGCGCGGGCCGCGCCCGGTGGCGCGGCTCCACACGCTCTATGTCTCGCCGCTCAAGGCGCTGACCGCGGACGTGCAGCGCAACCTGATGCGTCCGGTCGAGGAGGCGGGCCTGCCGGTCACGGTGGAGAGCCGCACCGGCGACACGCCGCAGAACCGCCGGGCCCGCCAGAAGCGGACCCCGCCCGACATCCTGCTGACGACGCCCGAATCCCTGGCGCTGATGCTCTCGTGGACGGATGCCGCCGAGCGGTTCGCCCATCTGGATGCCGTCATCATCGACGAACTGCACGCGCTGGCCGATACCAAGCGTGGCCAGATGCTGGCGCTGTGCCTGGCCAGGCTGCGTGGCCTGGCGCCGCAGGCCCGCTTCTGCGGCCTGTCCGCCACGGTGGCCGACCCGCCTGCCCTGCTGCGATTCCTGTCGCCGGATCCTGAGCGGGCGGTGATCGTGAGGGGCGATCCCGGTGCCGACCCGGACGTCGCGATGCTGGTGCCGGACGCCTATGTGCCCTGGTCCGGCCATTTCGGGCTGTTCGCGGTCGACGCGGTCTACCGGCTGATCAAGACCGCGCGGACCTGCCTTTTGTTCGTCAACACCCGCTCGGCCTCGGAGGTGCTGTTCGCCCATCTCTGGCGGGCGAACGAGGACGGGCTGCCGATCGCACTCCATCACGGCTCCTTGTCGGTGGAGCAGCGCAAGCGGGTGGAGGCGGCGATGATCGCCGGGCAACTGCGCGCGGTGGTCTGCACAAGTTCGCTCGACCTCGGCATCGACTGGGGCGATGTCGACCTGGTCGTCCAGATCGGCGCGCCCAAGGGGGTCGCCCGCCTAGTCCAGCGGATCGGCCGCTCCAACCACCGCATGGACGAGCCGTCGCGCGCCGTGCTGGTGCCGGCCAACCGGTTCGAGTTCCTGGAGTGCATGGCCGCCCAGGAAGCGGTCCATGCCGGTGACCTCGATACCGGGATCGTCCTCCTGCCGGGCCTGGACGTGCTGGCCCAGCATGTGCTGGGGGTGGCCTGCTCCGGCCCGTTCGGTCCGGACGAACTCTATGCCGAGGTAATCCGGGCGCAGCCGTTCAACGACCTCAGCCGGAAGGACTTCGACGACGTCGTGCAGTTCTGCGCCAATGGCGGCTACGCGCTGGGCGAGTACGAGCGCTACCGGCGCCTCGAGCGGCTGCCGGACGGGCGCTGGAAGCTGGCCGATCCGCGCTTTGCCCGGCAGTGGCGGATGAACGTGGGCGTGATCGTCGAGGCACCCGTGCTCAGGGTGAAGCTCGGGCGGCGCACGCTGGGCGAGGTCGAGGAATTCTTCATCCAGACGCTCTCTCCCGGCGACAGCTTCATGTTCGCAGGCCAGACGCTGGAGTTCCTGGGGATTCGCGAGCACGAGGTGATGACGCGGATCGCCAAGGACAGCTCGAAGGCCGAGATCCCGCTCTATGGCGGCTCCAAGTTCCCGGTGAGCACCTTCCTGGCCAAGCGCGTCCGCCGGCTCCTGGGCGATCGGCAAAGCTGGAGCCGGTTTCCCGAGCCTGTCCAGGAATGGCTGGAGCACCAGCTGCGCCGGTCCTCCCTCCCGCCCGAGGAGGGCATGCTGGTCGAGACCTTCCCTTATCGCGGCCGCTGGTTCCTGGTGGCCTACGGGTTTGCCGGAAGAAATGCCCACCAGACGCTCGGCATGCTGGTGACGCGTCGCATGTCGCGCGCCGGCCTGGCACCGTTCGGCTTCGTGGCGTCGGACTATGCGATCTCGATCTGGTCCGGCGAGGAGGTGCGGGACGTCGACACGCTGTTCGACGTGGACATGCTGGGCGACGATCTGGAAGCCTGGATGGGCGACAGCTCCATGCTCAAGCGGACCTTCCGCAACGTCGCCGTCGTGGCAGGGCTGATCGAGCGCCGCCACCCCGGCCAGGAGAAGACCGGGCGGCAGGTCACCTTCAACGCCGATCTGATCTACGACGTCCTGCGTAAGTACGAGCCGAGCCACGTGCTGCTGCGGGCCACGCGTAACGAGGCGGCCGGCGGCCTCACGGACATCCGGCGCCTCGCCGACATGCTGGTCGAGGTGCAGGAGAAGATCCTGCATCGCCGCCTGCCGCGGGTGAGCCCGCTCGCCGTGCCGGTCATGCTGCAGATCGGCCGGGAGCGGGTGGGGCAGGACAGCATCGACATGCTGCTCGACCGGCATGCGACGGAACTGATCGACGAGGCGATGGCCGAGGATGACGGCGAGGCAACCGGGAAGCTCGAAGCCGACTGACGCTGCCCCTTTTGCGCCGCGCATTCGTAGTTTCGGGCGCGGCCCGGAAGCTCTAAGGGGTGGCTTCACGCGGCGCCGTGAACGAACTGGCAACGGGCCGAGGCAACGGCGGAGCGGGTGGTTGCGGCCGGCAGAGATCTTGTTCCATGGGCAGCGCCTGCTGCTGGACCCGGCCGGCGTACTGTTCTGGCCGGAACGGCGCGTCTTGGTCGTGGCCGACCTTCATCTCGAAAAGGGGGCCGCGTTCGCGCGCCGGGGCGCCATGCTGCCGCCCCACGATACGCTGGCCACGATCGAGCGCCTGGAACAGGTGACCCATCGGCTGCGGCCAGAGACGGTGGTCAGCCTGGGCGATGGCTTCCACGACCGGCACGGGCCGGGCCAGCTGCCCTCCCGCCTGGCCGACCGCCTGCGCGGCCTCACCGCCGGCTGCCGGTGGATCTGGGTGACCGGCAACCACGATCCCGAACCGCCGCAAGGGCTGGGTGGCACGGGGATGCCCTCGGTCGAGCTGGACGGCGTCATGCTCCGCCACGAGCCGGAGGATGGTGCTGGAGGCGGCGAGGTCGTCGGCCATCTCCATCCTTGCGCGAAGGTGCGGCTGGGACCGCGGACCACGCGCCTGGACTGCTTCGTGACCGACGGCAGCCGGCTGGTCCTGCCGGCGTTCGGCGCGTTCACGGGCGGGCTGAACGTGCTGGACGAGGCCGTTGCCGGCCTGTTCGGCCAGGGCTTCACGACCTACGTGCTGGGCGAGGCCAGCTGCCGGCCGGTGCCGCACCGGCTGCTGGTGGCGGATGTGGCCGGGCGGCAGCGCGCCAGGCAGCCGGTTCTGGGCGGAGCCGGCAAATGAGCGCCACGGGGCTGTGCTGGTTCCGCTGGGACCTGCGCCTCCTCGACCAACCGGCGCTGCTGGCGGCAGCGGAGGGGGCGGACCGGCTGGTCTGCGTCCATCTGCTGGACGAGCGGATGGGTGGCGCGCAACGCTGGTGGCTGCATCACAGCCTGACCCGGCTGCAGGCGGACCTTCAGGCGAAGGGGCAGCGCCTCGTTCTCCGCCGCGGTGATCCGGCGACCGTGCTGCGCGACTTGGTGGAGCGCCACAGGATTCAGCGAGTTGCCTGGAATCGCGCCTACGGGCCCGAGGACCGTGCCCGCGACCAGGCGCTGGCAGAAGATCTGGAAGGCAGGGGCGTCGAGGTCGCAACGTTCAACGGTTCGCTCGGCCGCGAGCCGCACGAGGTCACCCAGCCCAAGGGCCAGCCCTACAAGGTCTACACTCCCTATGCGAAGGCCTGGTTCAAGCAGGGCGAGCTACCGGCACCCCACCCTGCCCCGGACCGCCTGCCGCCACCGCCTGATAGCCTTAAGGCTGGCGACAAACTGGCCAGCTGGGCGCTCCTGCCGACCAGGCCGGACTGGGTCAAAGGCTTTCGGAAACGCTGGGGGAACGAGGTCGGCGAGGCAGCCGCGCACACGGCGCTGGACCTGTTCGTCGAGCAGTCTGCCGCCGGCTATGGGCGCGGGCGCGACCTGCCCGGAACCCGCGGGACGTCCAGGATGTCGGCGCATCTGCGCTTTGGCGAGATCTCGCCCCGGCAGGTCGTCCATGCCGCTCGTGCCGCTGCGGAAAGCGGCCAGGTCGGCCACGACCAGCTGTTCCCTTATCTGCGCCAGATCGTCTGGCGCGACTTCGCCTACGCCAATCTTTTCCATTTCCCGCAGCTGCCGACCGAGCCGCTGCGGCCAGCATTTAGGAGGCTGGTCCATGCCGAGGATCCGGGCGGGAGGCTGCTGCGTGCCTGGCAGACGGGGCGGACCGGGTATCCCATCGTGGACGCCGGGATGCGCGAGCTCTGGCACACCGGCTGGATGCACAACCGGGCGCGGCTGATCGCCGGCTCCTTCCTGGTCAAGGACCTCCTCCTGCCCTGGCAGGCGGGCCTTGCCTGGTTCGACGACACGCTGGTGGACGCCGATCCGGCGAACAACGCGATGGGCTGGCAATGGCTGGCCGGGTGCGGGATCGACGCCACCCCGTTCTTCCGGGTGTTCAGCCCCGTGCTGCAGGGCCGGAAGTTCGATCCCGACGGCGCCTATGTGCGCCGCTGGGTGCCCGAACTGGCCGAGCTGCCCGACCGCCATCTGCACGCCCCGTTCGAGGCGCCCGAGCAGGTGCTGCACGAGGCCGGTGTGACGCTGGGCAAGACCTATCCCCGGCCGGTCGTGGACCATGGCCTGGCGCGCGATCGGGCCCTTCGGGCGTTCCGGGCGATGCGCGCTGCCGCCTGACGATGACGCTTCCGTGATCCTAGTTCCTGGAAGCTGCCCGGACACCGCGATAAGCATGCGGCAGCGGGAAAGCTGAAACGGGGAAACGAACCGGTGATAGCTCAGGTCGGCGGCAAGGGCGGCATCAAGCTCCTGCTGGGCATGGCGGCGCAACTCCAGGCGGGCAAGCTCACCCTGGTCCTGCCGGACGGGTCGCGACATGCGTTCGAAGGCCGCCTTCCCGGCCCTGCGGCCGAGATGGTCCTGCATCGCGCCCGGGTCGTCCGGCGCTTTCTCACCGGCGGTGCCAACGGCTTTGCCGATTCCTACCTGGACGGCGACTGGGACAGCCCGGACCTGGCCGCCCTGCTCAAGCTGCTGGCGCAGAACGAGCAGCCCTTTGCCGACCGCTACTACGGCAGGTCATGGGTCCGCGTCGCTGCCAGGCTCACCCACCTGTTCCGCCCGAATACCAGGCGCGGCAGCCGGAAGAACATCCATGCCCATTACGACCTGGGCAACAGCTTCTACCAGCGCTGGCTGGACCCCTCGATGACCTATTCCGCCGGGGTCTACGAGCGGCCGGACGCCACGCTGGAAGAGGCCCAGCTCGCCAAGCTGCGCCGGATCGCCGAGCTCACCGGCATCCGGCCGGGTGCCCATGTGCTGGAGATCGGCTGCGGCTGGGGAAGCTTCGCCGAGCTGGCCGCCAAGGAGTTCGGCGCCAAGGTGACCGGCCTCACCATCAGCCAGGCCCAGGCCGAGTTCGCCCGCCAGCGCATCTTCGAGGCCGGCTTGGCCGACCGGGTGAAGATCGAGATCCGCGACTATCGCGACGTCGAGGGCCGCTTCGACGCGGTCACCTCCATCGAGATGTTTGAGGCAGTCGGCGAGCGTTTCTGGCCCACCTATTTCGCCAAGCTCCGCGACGTTCTGAAAGACGGCGGCAGAGCTGCGCTGCAGGTCATCACCATCCACGAGCGCAACTGGGAGAACTACCGCAAGAGCGCCGATTTCATCCAGCGCTACGTGTTCCCGGGCGGCATGCTGCCGACCAAGACCGTGCTGGACCGTCTGGCCAGCGCCGCAGGCCTGACCTGCCAGACGATGACTGGCCATGCCGAGGCCTATGCCGACACGCTGGCCGAGTGGAACCGGCGCTTCCAGGCGGCCTGGCCGGAGCTGGCGCCGATGGGCTTCGACCGGCGGTTCAAGCGGATCTGGGAGTTCTACCTGGCCTATTGCGAGGCAGGGTTCCGGACCGACAATATCGACGTGGTGCAGGTCGCCTACACACGCTGACCTGACAGCCTCAACCTTTCCTTAACCTCCGGGTGCTACAACGTCGGACGTGGCGGCAGCGGAGGTACCAGGATCGTCGAGACACCAACGATGTACCAGCTGGCGTCAGGCCGGAAGGGCGGTCAGGCTGCCTCTTGTCGCTGCTTGGCTGCCTGGACGACCAGATCGGCAAAGCGGCCGGCAATGGTACGGGCCGCCTCGGTTGCGGCGGCAAGATGGCTGTCCGTGGCGGCGCGCAGGAGTTCCGGGGCCTTCGGATCGCCGGTCAGCTCCATGCGCAGGCGACCCCAGCTCGTCAGGATCGGGCCGGTCACCTCGATATGCGGCTGGAACCCCCAGGTCGCGTTGCCGGCGCGCCAGACCTGGTTGGCGCAACCGGTGCCGCGCATCAGCAAGCTGGCCTCTGGCGGCAGGTCGAAGGTGTCGTCGTGCCACTGCATGAAGGCGATGCCGTCCGGGACCGCCTGGAGGAGCGGGTCGGCTGCGGCCGCGTCGGTGCGACGGACGGGCACGAAGCCGTATTCGGGCGCCCCGCCGATCCGGGAGCGCCCGCCCCAGGCGCGCGCCAGAAGCTGGGCGCCCAGGCAGATGCCCATGACCGGCCGATGGGCGCGGTCCATGGCGCGGGCCAGGGCCAGAAGTGAAGGGAAATAGGGGCAGACATGATCGGCCAGGGCGTTCATGGTCCCGCCCAGGATCAGGAGGCCGTCATGCTGGCCCGCGTCCTCGGGCAGGCGCAGCGCAGAGTCGCCATGGAGGACGCGGGGCTCGATGCCGCGTCGCAAGGCCTCTTCCTGGAGAAGTCCGGCGGGGCTCTCCAGATTGTTCTGGACGATCAGGATCCGAGGCGGCATCGGGCGGTTCCGGGCAGGTGCTGTCTCGACATGCCGGTTGCGCCGGCGGACGGGAAGAGGAGTTCTTCAGCGATCGTGACGAGATTTGCCGAGCGCGCCCAGGAGCTGCGCGACGAGTTCGCCCTGTTCGACGACTGGCGCGACAAGCTCGAGAACGTGATGGACCTCGGCAAGACGCTGCCGCCCATGGACCCCGCGCTCAAGACGGACGCGTCGCGCGTGTCCGGCTGCCAGAGCCAGGTCTGGATGGTGGGCGTGGACGAGGGCGGACTGGTCCATTTCTACGCCGACAGCGACGCGATCCTGGTCAAGGGCCTGATCGCGCTCCTGCTGCGGCTCTACGACCGCCTGCCCCCGGACGAGATCCTGGCCAACCCGCCCGAGGTGCTCAAGGAGATCGGCCTGGAGCGCTATCTCACCCCATCCCGCTCCAACGGGCTCTACTCGATGATCGGCCGGCTCCAGGCAATCGCCACCAGCCAGGCCGGCTCCGCCCGGCCGGGCTGAACCTCGAACGCTCAGGAGCGGCCACGACCGGCGGGCGTCCGCTGTCGAGCGCGTCGATGCGGCGGCCGGCCGGCGTCCGCATCCGGCTCGACGATCGGCGGCCGGAGCGGGGTCAGGCAGGGCTCCTTGGAAGTAGCGATCGGCGGCCGCGACAGGCCAAAGGCCTTGCCGCCCCCGAGTGGCTCCTTTGGCCGGCGTCGAGTGCGCAACCGCCAACCAGGGACGACATCTGCCGTTCGAGCATCTGGCATCTGGCCGGCCGAAGGCGACCCGCGGCGCCACTCATTCACGGATGAGCCTGCCGTTCCTTTGGAGACGGCCGCGAAACCCTGGTCCTGGCGCTGCTGGTGTGATTCGATCCTGCGCATCAGAGCGGGAGGCAGCCAGGTTGTGCCTGGCGGTGGGCCCGTTGAGCCTGGTGGAAGCTTTGTTGCCGGCGGCCTTTGGCAGCAACCAGCGCCTGGAGCGGTACAAGGCGCAGGTGGACTGGGCGCAGGTCGACTGGGCGCAGGTCGAGGCGCTACCGGGATCGATGCGCCGGGCACCGACCGGACGGCCTGCCTATCCGCCGCTGCTGCAACTCAAGGCCCTGCCCCCGGCAAAGCAGGCGGCCTTGCCGTTCCTGCTAAGCGGCAAGGATACCGGCTGTCGGATCGTGATCGCGACGAAGCCCTGGCCGGCCGGCTGAGCTTCCGCCGCCCTTGCGTCCTCGGGATGGAGGACGCGGTGCCGGATCCGACGACCGGCCATGAGACCGATCACCCGATTTCCAGTGGATCGACGGCAGGGCCGTTCATCAGCCAGGAGGTTGCGAAGGGACGCTCTCACGCTTCCTGATCGACCTGGCAGAGGCGGGTCTGGCTGAAGCCCCGTTCGCTGAAGTTGAACCAGCACCGCGAGCGGCGAGGGCAGCGCAGCTTCGTCGGTACCAAGCCCATCTGGTGGCGGGCCATCGATCGTCATGCTGCGATCGATCTGGCAAGCATGGCGCCGCGGCCGACCGGACAGCTCGCTGGTCGTCCAGCAAGATGGCCGGCCATGATCGGCGGCTACGGGTGGGCCATGCGGGAGGGCCTCCGTGAATGGCTCGCGGCCGATGGCCGAGCCGCGTGTCCACCCGGTAGCGGCGTCTCCAAGGCAAGCCGGCATGCCGCGTGGAACCGGAATCCGCCCAGGACGGCCACGGCCGATGCGGCCGGCCGACGCGGAACGAGTGGCGGAACGGGGCGTGCAGCGTTGACAACAAGCGGCCGGTTGCTTCCGCTTGACCGGCGACGCTGCTCGGGGGCCGGAAACGAATGGACCAGGAAACTAGCCGGCCGCTGGCGGCCGGGTGCCAGACCTTCACCTGGGAGATGCTGGGGCCGGCCTGGACCGGGGGCACCGACGACCTGCTGAAGGTGATCGCCGAGGCCGGCTATGCCGGGATCGAGATCACCGACACGATGATCGGGCCCTATGCGGACCGGCCGGCCGCGTTCGGTCTGGCGCTGCGCGCGCACGGCCTGAGCCTGGTGGCCTTTGCCTGCGGCAGCGCCAGTGGCTTTACGGAGGAAGCGGCGCTGGCCGAGGACCTGGCCATGGTCGACCGGGCGCTGGCCTTTGCCGGGACGTTCCCGGGCGCGCACCTGTCGCTTGGCAGCGCCACGGTCATGTCGGCGGGCCCCCGTCCGGACAAGTTCGCGGCAGCCGCCCGCTTCTATAACGCAGCCGGGGAACGCGGCCGGCGTGCCGGCGTACCCGCCGCCTTCCACCCGAGTTCGCACCACGACACGCTCCTGTTCGACCGTGGCGACTACGACCGGATCATGGCGCTGACCGATCCGGAACTGATCGGCTGGGTTCCCGATACCGGCCACATCATCCGGGGCGGCCAGGATCTCCTGGACACGATGGAGACCTATCGGGCAAGGATCCGCTACCTGCACCTCAAGGATGTTGACGCGGCCGGCCGGTGGCGGATGCTGGGTGCGGGCATCTGCGATGTGGACGGGGTGATCGCCATCGCCCGGGCGGCGCCGCATTTCAACGGCTGGCTGGTCCTGGAAGAGGAATCCGACGAGGCCGCCCAAGACCCGGCGCTGGCGGTCAGGCAGAACCGTGCCGCATTGCGCCGCTTCGGGAGCTGACGCGCCAACCAGGAGGCGACGCCTCGGACGGTCGTCGCCTCGGGCCGGCTACACCAGGTCCTTGAGGTAGTGACCGACGATATAGGCGAGGCCGGCGGCGGCGAGGCCGACCGTCAGGGTTTCGAGGCCGGAGCGCCACCAGCTGGCGGTGGTCCAGCGGCTCTTGATGGAGCCGATGCCGAAGAAGACGAGGGCCGTGGAAACGAGCGAGACCTCGACGGCGCTGGGGCTCTGCACGGCAAAGGGCAGCAGCGGGATGGCGCCGCAGACGAGAAAGGCGGCAAAGGTCGCGAACGCCGCCTTCCAGGGCGTGCGCAGGAGCTTGGGCTGGTTGTAGGCCTCGGACATCATCGTGCCGATCCAGCGCTCGCGGTCGGCCGTGAGCACGCTCACGACGCGTTCGAGGTCCAGGCCGGCAACGCCCTTGGCCCGGTAGATCCGGCGGACCTTGTCGCGCTCTTCGCCGGGCAGGCGCTCGATCCGTCCTTCCTCGCTGGCACGCAGCCAGGCGAACTCGTCATGCTCGGACTTGGTGCCGCTGAAATTGCTGGCGGCCATCGAAAAGCCGTCGCTCACGAGGTGGGCCACGCCCAGGATCAGGACGATCCGGGGCGACAGGTCGGCGGCGACCACGCCCGCGACGATGGCGAAGGTCGTCACGACCCCGTCGATGCCGCCATAGATGCAGTCCCGGAGGTAGCTGACCTGCGGGCTCGTCATGGGCAGCTCGCTATCGAGGCTGCCGTCAGGTTCATCCAACCCCAAACCTCCCGCCCGCTGGAGCGTCGGCCTGGCTGGCCGGCGCCTTCAAGCCGCCCGATCCTGCCGTGCCGATTGGCGGCGTGCCATGCGCGCTGGCCAACGGCCGTTCCATCACCACGCTCCTGAGGTATCGGCGCAATGGAGGAAGCCGCCTGCACCCGACCTCCCCGGGATGCCGTTGCGACGGCCCCGCCGGCCAGCCGTGCGACTCCATCGCCTGGACGCGCGTGCTCTGCGTGGGTTGCCGAAGGACGTGGCCGCCCCTAGTTTCCTCCGCGCTGCAGCGCAGTGACCATATCTCGTATGGTCCCTCCCTCGCGACAGGCCAATGTAGGATCGCATCCCATCCCGTGTGCATGCAGAGCGCAACCTGATCGGCAGGCTGCGAGTCTTTTCTGCATGTTGTCATGCGCTGGGCGTGCTGCCGCCGGTGGCACGTGGTTGTGTTGATCCTTTCGATGTCGCATCGGCGCGCATCTTCTTTCGATGGATGATTCTTATGGGCAGTGCCTGGCTGGCGCGGATGCACGCGGTGTGGTTCGGCAACATCAAGGCCGACCTGCTGGCAGCCCTGGTGGTAGCGCTGGCGCTCATTCCCGAGGCGATCGCGTTCTCGATCATCGCCGGCGTCGACCCGAAGGTCGGGCTCTACGCCTCCTTCTCGATCGCGGTGATCACCGCCATTGCCGGCGGCCGGCCGGCCATGATTTCGGCAGCCACCGCGGCCACGGCCGTATTGATGGGCACGCTGGTGCGGGAGCACGGGCTGGACTACCTGCTGGCGGCCACCGTGCTGGCGGGCGTGCTGCAGGTCCTGGCGGGGCTGCTGCGGCTGGACCGGGCGATGCGCTTCGTGTCCAGCTCGGTGATGACCGGCTTCGTCAACGCGCTGGCGATCCTGATCTTCATGGCCCAGCTGCCCGAGCTGATCGGCGTGCCGCCCCTGACCTATGTCATGGTCGCAGCCGGGCTTGCCATCATCTATCTCTTCCCGCGCCTGACCAGGTCGGTGCCCTCGCCCCTGGTCTGCATCATCGTGCTGACCGCGATCTCGCTGGTCCTGGGCCTGAACCTGCGCACGGTGGTCGACATGGGCGAGTTGCCCTCGGCCCTGCCGAGCTTCTTCGTCCCGAACGTGCCCTTCGACCTTGAGACGCTGAGGATCATCCTGCCCTACTCGCTGGGCGTGGCGGCCGTGGGCCTGCTCGAATCGCTGATGACCGCCCAGATCGTCGACGACCTGACCGATACCGGCAGCGACAAGCGCCAGGAGTGCTTCGGCCAGGGGATCGCTAACTTCTGCACCGGCTTCATCGGCGGCATGGCTGGCTGCGCCATGATCGGCCAGTCGATCATCAACGTGAAGTCGGGCGGCCGTGGACGGCTCTCGACCTTCGCGGCAGGGATCTTCCTCCTGTTCCTGATCGTGGTGCTAGGCGAGTGGGTCGCGGTGATCCCGATGGCGGCGCTGGTCGCGATCATGATCATGGTCTCGATCGGCACCTTCAGCTGGCGGTCGATCCGCAACCTGCGCACCCACCCGCGCTCGTCCAGCATGGTGATGCTGGCGACGGTGGCCGGGGTGGTGATCACGCACAACCTGGCGATCGGCGTGGTGATCGGCGTGCTGATGTCCGGGATCTTCTTCGCCTGGAAGATCGCCCGAATCTTCCGTGTGACCTCCGAGCTTTCGGAGGACGGCACCGCGCGGACCTACCGTGTGGAGGGCCAGCTCTTCTTCGCCTCGGCCGAGGCGTTCATGCAGGCCTTCGACTTCAAGGAGGTGCTGGACAAGGTCACGATCGATGTCGGCCGGGCGCATATCTGGGACATTTCGAGCGTGGCGGCGCTGGACCGGGCGATCCTGAAGTTCCGGCGCGAGGGTGCCGATGTCGAACTGGTCGGCATGAACGAGGCCAGCGAGACGATCGTGGACAGGCTTGCAGAACACGACAAGCCGGGTGCCCTGGAGCGCCTGGCCAGCCACTAGGGAGGCAAGCATGAGCGACACGATCCTCGCCCTGATCGACGGCTCGGTCTACGCCGCCAGCGTCTGCGACCTGGCAGGCTGGGCAGCTGGCCGCACCGGGCGATCGGTGGAACTCGTCCATGTGCTGGGCCGGCGCGACAGCGCCAGCACGCCCGTGAACCTGAGCGGCGACCTCGGCTTCGATGCGCAGGAAACGCTGCTGGCGGAGCTTGCTGCCCTGGATGCCCAGAAGGCGAAGCTGGCCCAGCAGCGCGGCCGGCTGATCCTGGCCCAGGCCAAGGCGCGGCTGGAGGCGGCGGGTGTCACCGTGCCGCCGCCGAAGCTCCGTGTCGGCGACCTGCTCGAGACGGTTCAGGAGTTGCAGGCCGATGCCGACCTGATCGTGATCGGCAAGCGCGGCGAGGCGGCCGATTTCGCGAAGCTGCACCTCGGCTCGAACCTGGAGCGGGTGGCACGGGCGGCGCACAAGCCGGTGCTGGTGGCTGCACGGAGCTTCCAGCCGATCCGGCGGGTCCTGATCGCGTTCGACGGCGGCCAGAGCGCCACCAAGGCCGTGTCGTTCATCGCTTATGGTGCGTTGCTGAAGGGGCTGGAGATCCACCTCCTTACGGTCGGCGGCGAGACGACGGCAGCGCGGGAGGCGCTGGAGCAGGCCCAGGGTGTGCTCCGTGCGGCCGGCTATGCGGCGGAGGGCTGGATCGTGCCGGGCGAGGCCGACAAGGTGATCGCCCGCCATGTCCAGGACCAAGCTATCGATCTGCTAGTGATGGGTGCCTTCGGCCATGCAAGGCTGCGCAACCTGTTCATCGGCAGCACGACCACCGAGATGATCCGGTCGTGCAAGGTCCCGATCATGCTGTTTCGCTGATGAAGGCCAGATTGCACCCAGTTTTGGCGGCATTGCGGAGAAGCTGACGACATGGCGTACTCCTCGACCCTGGCGCTGCCGGACGTTCGTGGCGAGCTGGGTGCCGGACAGGCCCATGGGCGTCTGGTGCCGCTGGACGGCCTGCGCGGCATCGCCGTGTTCCTGGTGATCCTGTTCCACTGGAAATTCCTGCCGTTCGGCTGGAGCGGCGTCTGGCTGTTCTTCATCCTGTCCGGCTTCTTCATCTTCCGGAACCTCGTGACGATCCGGCAGGCGAAGCCCTCGATGCCGCTCCGCCCGTTCTATGGCGGCTTCATGTACCGGCGCTGCATGCGCCTCTTGCCGCTCTACTACCTCCTGCTCCTGGTGATGGCCGTCGTCGTGGCAATCCTGGCCCGCTGGGACCTGCTGACCTACACGGTTCCCGGGCTCGCCTTGTTCCTCCACAACTTCGTCAAGCCCTTCTCGACCATCAAGCACTCCCTTTACTACGATCATTTCTGGAGTCTCGGCGTCGAGATGCATTTCTACTTGCTGGCGCCGCTGCTGGTCTTCTACCTCAGCATGTCGCGGCTGAAGGTGGTGCTGGCGGCGATCGTGGTCGCCTCGCCGCTGCTGCGCGGGGCCGCCGCCGCCATGCTCGAAGCGGACGCCAGCTGGCTGACCATCAAGCCGGGCGGCTTCATCTACGTCCTCTCCTTCTTCCACTTCGACGCCTTCGCCCTGGGCGGCCTGGCCGCGATCTACGAGCGCTCGCTCGTCCAGCTGCGCGCCAGGGCCTGGTGGCTGCTGCTGGTCCCAGGCGCCCTGTTCCTTGCCTATGGCGCCTATATCGCGCTGGTGCATCGCGACGTGCCCTACCAGCTCTTCATGTCCGGCCATCTCCAGGAGAGCGTCGGCTACACGCTGCTGATCATGGGCTGTGCCGGGCTCGTAGCCGTGGCGCTGGTGGACCGCGGCCTCCTGCGCTGGTTCCTGACCCTGCCGCCGCTCCTCCTGCTGGGCCGCATCTCCTATGGCGTCTACCTCATCCATGGCGCGCTGATCATGCTGACCTTCGCCTTATGGGAGACCTACTTCCCGGGCGCCGGCCGCTTCAGCCCCGTCGTCCTCGGCATGTTCGGCATCTACCTGGTCGTCACCATCGGGATCGCCTGGCTGTCCTTCACCTTCTACGAGAGCCGGTTCCTGGTGCACACGAAGCTTCCCGCCCAGCCGCTCAGCGCCGCGCCGGCCGTCGGCTGACCAAGCACGGGTCCGCTTTGGCATCGACGCTGCGTTCTGCTAGCGCAGCCTCGATGACACCCGACCTGCCCGACCTGCCGATCCGCCCGGTCCTGCCCGACCTCGCCCGGGCGCTGCAGACCCATGGGCAGGCCGTGCTGGAAGCGCCGCCGGGGGCGGGCAAGACGACGCTCGTGCCGCTGGCCCTGCTCGACGCACCCTGGCGTCAGGGGCGCAAGCTGGTGGTGCTGGAGCCGCGCCGGCTGGCAGCACGGGCGGCCGCCTCGCGCATGGCCGACCTGCTCGGCGAGAAGGTCGGCGGGACGGTCGGCTACGCCATGCGCTTTGAGCGGCGGATCGGGCCTGCCACGGTCGTGGAGGTGCTGACCGAGGGCCTGTTCCTGCGCAGGCTGCAGGGCGATCCGGAGCTGTCGGACGTGGCGGCGGTGCTGTTCGACGAATTCCACGAGCGTTCGCTCGATGCCGACCTGGCGCTGGCCCTCACCTTGGACATGCGGGCTGCGCTGCGGCCGGACCTCCGCCTCGTGGTGATGTCGGCAACACTGGACGGCGTGGCCGTGGCGCGGCTGCTGGGCGAGGCGCCGGTCGTGCGCAGCGAAGGCCGGATGTTCCCGGTGGCGACCAGGCATCATGGCCGGGATCCGGCCGAGCCGGTCGACCGGGCGGTGGCGCAGGCCTGCCTTGACGCGCTCGCCACCGAGCAAGGCTCGATCCTGGCCTTCCTGCCGGGACAGGCGGAGATCGGGCGGGCCGCCACCTACCTGCGAAACCGGATCGACGACCCGCGGGTGGAGGTGCATCCCCTGTTCGGCGACCTGCCGCGCGAGGCCCAGGACCGGGCGATCCGGCCGACGGCGGCGGGACAGCGCAAGATCGTGCTGGCCACCGACATCGCCGAGACCAGCCTCACCATCGAGGGCGTGCGGGTCGTTGTCGACAGCGGCCTTGCCCGCAAGCCGCGCTTCTCCCCGCGCACCGGCACGTCCGCCCTGGTGACCAGGCGGATCGCCCTGGCCAATGCCGAGCAGCGCCGCGGGCGTGCCGGGCGGCTGGAGCCGGGCGTGTGCCTGCGCCTGTGGCCCGTGGCCGAGGAGCGGGCGATGCTCCCGCACCTCCCGCCCGAGATCACCGATGCCGACCTGGTGCCCCTGGTGCTGGAGCTGCTGGTCTGGGGCGTGGCCGATCCGGCGCAGCTGGCATGGCTGGACCCGCCCCCGCCTGCCGGCATCGCGGTCGCGATGGCCATGCTGCGGGAGCTCGGCGCCGTCGGTGCCGACGGGCAGGTGACCGCGGCCGGACGACGGATGGCCGCCATGCCGGTGCATCCGCGGCTGGCGGCGATGATCATGGCGGCGGAGGAGGCGGGCCAGCTCTCCACGGGGATCGCGCTCGCTGCCCTCCTGGCCAGCCGCGACCTGCTGCCAGGCACCGCCTCGACCGACCTCTCGTTGCGCCTCTCCGCACTTCAGGAAGGCCGGGGCGATCCGGCCAGGCGGAGCCAGGCCCTGGACATCGCCCGGCAGCTCGGGCGCGGGCGGTTCGACCGCAGCCGGATCGAGCCGGGCCAGGCCGGTGCGCTGCTGGCCGCCGCCTATCCCGACCGGATCGGCAAGCGGCGCGGGCCCGGCTCGTACCGGCTGGCGAACGGGCGGGGCGTGAAGGTGGATGCGGGCGATCCCTTGGCCCAGCAGCCCTGGATCGTAGTGGCGGAGCTGGACGATCGGGGCGCGGACGGGACCTGCCGGCTGGCCGCCGCGATCGATCCCGCCGATCTCGATCCCATGCGGCTTCGCGAGGTGACCGAGACGCGGATCGACCCGCAGACCAGCCGGGTGGTGGCCAGGCGCGTGACGCTGCTGGGCTCACTCGAGCTGCGCGCCAGCGAGACCGAAGCGCCGGCCGAGGACGTCCAGCGGATCCTGGTCGAGGCGCTGGCCCCGCGCCTGCCCGAGTTGATCGCGGCAACACCTTCGGCGGACCGGCTGCGACGGCGGGTCTTGCTGCTGCGCTCGGTCGAAGGAGCAGGCTCGAGCCTGCCCGACCTGTCGGATGCGAGGCTGGCCCAGGATGCGCCCGTCTTGTTGGCGGGGTGGCTGGATGGCATCCGCTCGGTCGATGCGGCGTCGAGGCTGGACTGGCACGCGGTGCTGTCGGCGAGGCTGGATCACGCCAGCCGGACCCGGCTCGACACGCAGCTGCCGACCCATTGGACGACACCGGCCGGCACACGCCATGCCATCGACTATGGCGTCGAGCCGCCCGTGCTGGCGGTGCGGCTGCAGGAGATGTTCGGCGCCGGCCAGGGCCCCGTGCTTGCCGGGGGACGGATCCCCTGCGTGCTGCACCTGCTCTCGCCGGCCGGACGGCCGGCGGCGATCACCTCGGACCTGGCCGGGTTCTGGACGAGCGGGTGGCCGGCCACGAAGAAGGACCTGAAAGGCCGCTATCCCAAGCATTTCTGGCCGGACGACCCGGCCAGTGCCCCAGCGACGGCAAAGGTGCGGCCGTGCTAGGCGTGCGCCGCGGCCCTTCCCTGCATCCTAACACGATGATGACGTGTAGAATGGGCGTGGGATGGGTTTTGGCGAGGTCGCCAGGATGTTCGACGAGATCGTGCACGCCGACTGGAGCATGGCGCCGCAGGGGCGATGGTGGGCACAGGCCGTTCGGGTGGACGGGCGCTGGCAGGTGGATGCACCTCAGCCGGTACCGACGCCTGGGGCGCTGCTGGCCCGGGCCCTGCAGTCGGCAGCCAAGGGCCGGCGCGTCCTGCTCGGATTCGATTTTCCGATCGGACTGCCGGTTGCCTATGCGCGGCAGACCAAGCTTCCGGACTTTCTGTCCGCGCTGCAGGTGTTCGGCGAAGGTGAATGGTCCCGCTTCTTCACGATCGTGAACAGTCCGGCGGGGATCAGCGTTCACCAGCCCTTCTATCCGCGGACGCCGACGAAGGGCGTCACGCAGCAGAGCCTGGTGACCGGGCTGAAGGTCGCGGCCTTCGCCGACCTGCTACGGGAATGCGAGAAGGTTCAGGGGCAAAGGCCCGCCTGCAGCCTGTTCTGGACGCTCGGCGGCAACCAGGTTGGGCGGGCCGCCCTGCATGGATGGCAGAACATTGTCCTGCCCGGGCTTCTCGATCCGCATGTCAGGCTCTGGCCGTTCCATGGCCCGCTTGCTGACTGCGCCGCGCAGCCCGGCGTGGTCATCGCGGAGACCTATCCTGCCGCCGCGGGCCGGTTTCTCGGCGTCAGCTTCCCACCTGGCAGCAAGCTCGTTCAGGCGGATCGGCAAGCGAAGGGCAGCGCTATCCACAAATGGGTAGCTCAGAGAATGGTCGATCTTTCGCCGCAAGCCCTGCTGGCCGTCCAGAATGGCTTCGGTACCGGCAAGTGCGGTGACAAATTTGATGCCTTCATTGGCCTGCTCGGGATGATCGAGGTCGCGGATGGCCATCGCTGCGAAGGGCCAGTGACGCGCCAGGACGTGAAGCAGTGGGAGGGCTGGATCCTCGGGCAGGCCTAGCGGTCGCCCACTCACGGCCGCAGGAAGCGATCCTCGTCCGGCTGGTGGTTCATGTCGAGGCGGCTGGTTTCGAAGACGCGGGTGTCGATCCAGCCGGCCAGCAGCGGCCAGCCCTGCATGGCGTAGGCGCGAAAGGGGATCGTGCCGCAGTGGCGGCGGGCCAGCGGCAGCAGCTTCGGCTCGCTGCGCTGGAGGATGTCGACCGCGGCGACCAGGGGCGCGATCAGGGGACGGGTCCAGGCGGCGACCAGGGCCTCGCCGCAGGTCGTGTCCTGCAGGGTGAGGACGTAGTAGCCGCCCTTCTGGCCGGCCACCGTCAGGCGCTTGCCGCCCCAGTAGGTAAGGTCGTAGCGCGAGGTGGAGGCCGGGTCCGGCAGGTTGCCGAGATCGATGGCACGGGCGGGCTTGCCCAGCTGGAAGACCCGCTCCGCCTTCAGGTCGATCAGGCGCTCCGAGCTTGCGACGGTGGCGCGTACCAGGTTCGGGTCACGCCCGACCTCCAGGCGGATCGGGACGTCCAGGAGCCTGCCCTCCACCAACATGCCCGCCCGGGCGGCCCCGGCCGGCAGGAGGGCCAGGAGGATGGGAAGCCAGGCGAGCTGGGCGGGCCTCACCCCGGGGTGGTCCAGGCGACCTGGGCCGGGCCGAAGACCCGCTCGAAGATCGTGTCGACATGCTTGAGGTGGTAGTGGAGGTCGAACAGCCCGGCGAGGCGGGTCGGATCAATCCGCTCCACGACCTCGGGGTCGTTCTGCAGCTCGGCCAGGAACGGCCGCTCGGCTTCCCAGGAGCGCATGGCGTTCTTCTGGACCAGCTCGTAGGCGCGCTGGCGGGGCAGGCCAGTCTCGATAAGCGCCAGCAGCACGCGCTGGGCGTTCCACAGGCCTAGCGAGGCGTCGAGGTTGCGCTTCATCCGGTCGGGGTAGACGACCAGCTTCTCGATCATGCCGGCTGCGCGATGCAGGGCGAAGTCCAGCACGATGCAGGCGTCCGGCAGGAGGGTGCGCTCGACCGCGCTGTGGGAGATGTCCCGCTCGTGCCAGAGTGCCACGTTCTCCAGGGCCGGCACGACGGCGCCCCGGACGATGCGGGCGAGGCCCGTCAGGTTCTCCGAGAGGACCGGGTTGCGCTTGTGGGGCATGGCGGAGCTGCCCTTCTGCCCCTTGTGGAAGAACTCCTCGGCCTCGCGCACCTCGCTGCGCTGGAGGTGGCGCACCTCGATCGCGAGGCGCTCGATCGCCGAGGCGATGATGGCCAGCACGGTGGTGAAGTGGGCATGGCGGTCGCGCGGGATGACCTGGGTGGAAACCGGCTCAGGCGTGAGGCCGAGCCTTGCCGCCACCGCCGCCTCCACGGCGGGATCGATATTGGCGAAGGTGCCGACGGCACCGCTGATGGCGCAGGTGGCGATATCCGCACGGGCCGCCTGGAGGCGGGCGCGGCAGCGGTCGATCTCGGCGTAGTGGCCAGCGAGCTTGACACCGAAGCTGGTGGGCTCGGCGTGGATCGCATGGCTGCGGCCGATGGTGGCGGTGCTGCGATGCTCCTCCGCACGGGCCTTCAGCGCGGCCAGGAGCCGATCGAGCCCCTCCGTCAGGAGGTCCGCCGCCCGGCTCAACTGCACGGCCAGGGTCGTGTCCAGGAGGTCCGAGCTGGTCAGGCCCAGATGGAGGAAGCGCGTGTCCGCCCCGCAAAGGTTCTCCAGGTGGGTCAGGAAGGCGATGACGTCGTGCCGCGTCACCGCCTCGATCGCCTCGACCGCCGCCGGGTCGATGATCCTGTCGGCCTCATGCTCGGTAGCGGCCCGCAGGGCGGTGACCGCGTCCTTCGGCACCTGCCCCAGATCGGCCATCGCCTCGGCGGCCGACAGCTCGATCTCCAGCCACAGCCGCAGCTTCTCCTCAGGAGAAAAGATCGCCGTCATCTCGGGTCGGGCGTAACGAGGGATCATCTGAAGGGCGCTCCGGTCGGACAGGGGGATCCGATAGCGCTCATCGGCCACCATATGAAGGGCGAACGGCACTGCCAGGGGGACAGCCATGCATCGAAGGCCGGTCGAGGACATCCTTTCCTTCTGGTTCGGGGTGCCGGACCGCACTGCCTGGTTCAAGGCGGACGTCACGTTCGACCAGGCGCTGGGCGAGGCATTCGAGGAGCTGGTCCTGCCGGCCACCGCCGGGGGGCTCGACGACTGGACGACCACGCCTGATGGCGCCACCGCCCTCCTGCTCGTGCTCGACCAGTTTCCGCGCAACATCTACCGGGGTACGCCTCGCGCGTTTGCCTCCGACGCCAAGGCCCGCGAAGTGGCGCGGGACGTGCTGGCGGCAGGGCTCGACAGGCAGGTGCCCGAAGACCGTCGGCCGTTCCTCTATCTGCCGTTCGAACATTCCGAGCGGCTGGAGGACCAGGACCTGTGCTGCCGGCTGATGGCGACGCTGGAGGACCCGGAGATGCTGGACTATGCCGAGCGGCATCGCGTCATCATCAGGCGGTTCGGCCGCTTCCCGCACCGCAACCTGATCCTGGGCCGCGTCTCGACACCCGAGGAGGAAGAATTTCTGAAGGAGCCGGGCTCGTCGTTCTGAAGGAGCCTCAGCGCTGGTAGGCGCGGCTGATATAGTTGCTCCAGAAGCGCTCGAGCGAGCCCAGCAGCTCGTTCACGCCGGTCAGGTTGTCGGCGTTCATGCCGGCCCTGCCCAACTCCTCGGCGTTCTTCGCATAGAGCTCGTCGATCTTGGCCACCAGCTCCAGCCCCTTGGCGGACAGGCGGACCCGCGTCATTCGCCGGTCGTGGAAGGAGCGCTCCTGGATCAGGTAGCCAGTCTCGACCAGCTTCTTGACGTTGTAGGAGACGTTCGAGCCCAGATAATAGCCGCGAACCGTCAGTTCGCCCACCGTCAGTTGCTCGGCATTGATGTTCGACAGGATCAGCGTCTGGACATTGTTGATGTCCTCGATGCCGAGACGATCGAGCTCGGTCTTGATCACGTCCAAGAAGCGACGGTGCAAACGTTCGATCAGCCGGATCGAAGCGAGATATGCGTCCTTCACGTCAACCTCGTCCTCAGTCGCCCTCTGCCCAAACTCTGCGCGGACCTCGCTCGCCCGCCTCGATCGTCTTGGACCACGGTCACCCCAACGCCGCGAATGTGGCGGCGAACAACGCCACGCGTCAACGGTAGGTAAAGGCAGGCTGGAAAAAATTCGCGTCTAGGGTGATATTTGCGTCGGTTCTGCGCGCAGATGGCAGATCGCGGCGGCCGGTCGCAGTCAGGACAACCAGTGCTTATCCTGCCGCCCCGCACGCGCTATCTGTGGACCAGCAACCTCGTTTCGGAACGATCCGTGACAGCCTTCGCCGCTTTTCCGCGTTCCAGGCCCCGCCGCCTCCGGCGGACGCCCTGGATCCGTGCCATGGTCGCCGAGGCCACGCTGGCGCCGAGCGACCTGATCCTGCCGGTGTTCGTGCTGGACGGCGCGGACAAGCGCGAGCCGGTGGCGAGCATGCCGGGCGTCGAGCGCCTCTCGATCGACCATCTGGTCGGCGTAGCCGAGCAGGCGGCCCGTCTGGGCGTCCCTGCCCTGGCCCTGTTCCCGGTCACCCCGGTGGAGCGGAAAACCGAGGACGGCCGGGAAGCCTGGAACGAGGACAATCTGGTCTGCCGTGCGATGCGCCGGCTCAAGCGGGAGGTGCCAGAGGTCGGGCTGATCGCCGACGTGGCGCTGGACCCCTACACGACCCATGGCCAGGACGGCATCCTCCAGGATGGCCGGATCCTGAACGACGAAACGATCGTGGCGCTGTGCCGGCAGGCCTCCTGCCAGGCTGCGGCCGGCTGCGACATCGTGGCACCCTCGGACATGATGGACGGCCGGATCGCCGCCATCCGCGGCGCGCTGGACGAGCAGGGCTTCGCGGACGCGATCATCCTGTCCTACGCCGCCAAGTATGCCTCGGCCTTCTATGGGCCGTTCCGCGACGCGGTCGGCTCCGGCAGGGCGCTCGGGCGGGCGGACAAGAAGACCTACCAGATGGACCCGGCCAACAGCGCCGAGGCGCTGCGGGAGGTGGCGGTCGACCTGGCCGAGGCGGCCGACATGGTGATGGTCAAGCCCGGCCTTCCCTATCTCGACATCATCCGGCGGGTGAAGGAGACCTACGATGTCCCGACCTTTGCCTATCAGGTGAGCGGCGAGTACGCGATGGTGATGGCGGCGGCGCAGAACGGCTGGCTGGACGGCGACGCCGCGATGATGGAGACGCTGCTGGCCTTCAAGCGGGCCGGTGCCGACGGCATCCTCACCTACGCCGCCCTCGACATTGCGCGGCGGCTGCACGGCTGACCGCCGGCCCTGGCCGTCAGAGCCAGTGCTTCAGCTTGAACAGCAGCCAGGGCACCGAGGCGGACACCGCCATCAGGGTCAGCGCCCAGCCGTAGCCCCAGGGCCAGTGCAGCTCGGGCATGTGGCCGAAGTTCATGCCGTAGATGCTCGCCACCAGCACGGGCGGGGTGAGCACGATGCCGGCAATCGACAAGGCGTAGATGACCTTGTTCTGCTGCACGTCGATCAGGCCGACCGTGGCGTTGACCATGAAGTCCATGCTGTTGTTGAGGTCGCTGTCGTAGTCGGCGATCGCGCGCAGGTCCTCCTCGATCGTGTGAAACTTCCTGGCATCGTCGGCGTCGCCGTGATGGGCGCGGCAGAACACCAGGAGCCGCTGCAGGCTCTGGAGGCAGTCGCGGAGCCCGAAGCTGGTCATGTGGTGGATGCCGATCTGCTCGACGGCCCCCTGGAGGGCGTGGATGCGCTTGCCGATGCTGAGCGGCCGACGGGAGCTGCGCTCCTGCTCGCGGTGGAAGATCGCCCGCTCGATCATCTTCAGGTCGCTGCCGATGAATTCCAGCCGATCGGCGATCCGGTCCACGATGACATCCAGCAGTGCCGCCAGCACGTCGTCCACATGCCGGAGCTGCCACTCGCCTGCACCGGCACGCTGCACGAAATGGTCGACCGCTTCAGGCCGGCCATAGCGGACGGTGAGCAGCAGGCCGCCGGTGCGTACGAAGGTCACGGGGAGCGTCTGCAGGGGCTCGCGCTCCTGCCCATAAGGGAGGATGGCACTCATGTAGAGCGTGCCGCCCTGCACGCGCAGCCGGCTGGAGGTCTGGAGTTCGCTGGCCTCGTCGCGCGTCGGCACGTCGAGGCCCAGTGCCTTTTCCAGGAACCGCTCCTCCGCGTCGGTCGGCTCCACCAGGTCGATCCAGCTGGCATCTGGCGGCAGGCTGCCGGATGCGCCCGGCGAGAGCGGGATCAGGCGTTCCGAATCCAGTCGGTAGTAACGCAGCAAGGCTCACCTGCAGGCGAAGGTCCGGAGGCTCCAGCAGTAGCCCATGTCCATGACCTCGACCATCTAGGTCGTGGCATTCACCATGGTGAGCCAGGGGGAATGGGAGCCTCGGCCCTCCCCGCCCTTTAGTGCGCACGGGTTGTTGAAGAAGAAGGAGCTTTCCCGATGGCAAGCGACGGGCTGCGTTCATGAGCCTTGCAGCGATCGATGGCGATACGATGGCGGCGGCCGTCGTCACCGGCCCCGGCCAGCTACGGGTCGAGCAGGTGCGGCTGCCGTGCCCGGCTGCCGGCCAGGTACGGGTGAGGCTGGAGGGGTGCGGGGTGTGCGCGTCCAACCTGACGCCCTGGGCAGGACCCGAGTGGATGCAGTTCCCGACGGAGCCCGGAGGCCTCGGGCATGAAGGCTGGGGCATCGTCGACGAACTGGGCGAGGGCGTGCAGGGGCTGGCGGTCGGCGACCGGGTCGCGGCCCTCTCCTACCATAGCTATGCCGCTTACGACCTTGTCGACGCCGCCTCGGTGGTGCGGCTGCCGGCCGCCCTGGACGGGCAGCCGTTTCCGGGCGAGCCCCTGGGCTGCGCCATGAACGTGTTGCGCCGGGCTGGCATCGAGCCCGGACAGACCGTGGCGATCATCGGGATCGGCTTTCTGGGCGCCATCCTGACCCGGCTCGCCGCGAACGCCGGTGCCAAAGTCGTGGCGATCTCGCGGCGCCCGTTCTCGCTGGAGGTGGCGCGGCGCATGGGGGCGGCGGTGACGATCCCGATGGAGGACCACTACGCCATCATCGAGCAGGTGACGGAGTTGACCGGGGGTACCTTCTGTCCGCGCGTGATCGAGGCGGTGGGCCAGCAATGGCCGCTGGACCTGGCAGCGGAGCTCACGGCGGAACGCGGGCGGCTGATCATCGCGGGCTACCACCAGGACGGGCCGCGGCAGGTCAACATGCAGCTCTGGAACTGGCGGGGCCTGGACGTCGTCAACGCGCATGAGCGTGATCCCCGGCAGTATCTTCAGGGCATGCGCGACGCGGTGGAGGAAATCGTGGCCGGGCGGCTGGATCCGGGCCCGCTCTACACGCACCGCTTTCCCCTGGACCGGCTGGGCGACGCGCTGAACGCCACGCGCGACCGGCCGGATGGATTTCTCAAAGCATTGGTGACGATGTGATGGCGCCACGTTCGCAGCGCCTCCCCAGGCTGGGCTTTCTCGGCGTGGGCTGGATCGGCCGGCATCGGATGGAGGCCATCCTGGCCAGCGGTGCCGCCGAGGCGGCTTCGATCGCCGATCCGTCCCCGGAGATGCAGGCGGCAGCCTTGCTGCTGGCCCCTTCGGCCCGGACAGTGGGTGGCCTGGAGGAGATGCTCGATCTCGATCTGGACGGCATCGTGATCGCGACGCCAAGCGCGATGCATGCCGAGCAGTCGATCCGTGCCCTCGACGCCGGACTGGCGGTGTTCTGCCAAAAACCGCTGGGGCGCACGGCGGCCGAAGTGCGCGGCGTGGTGGAGGCGGCAAGGCGGGCCGACCGGCTCCTGGCCGTGGACCTGTCCTACCGCTTCACCCAAGGCATGCGGCAGGTGCGCGACCTCGTGCGCTCAGGCGAGTTGGGCCGGGTCTTTGCCGTCGACCTCGTGTTCCACAATGCCTACGGGCCCGACAAGCCCTGGTTCTACGACCCTGTTCTTGCCGGCGGCGGCTGCGTCATGGATCTGGGCGTGCATCTCGTCGACCTGGCTCTGTGGGCGCTGGACTTCCCGCAGGTCGGTTCCGTTGCCGGCCGGCTATTGGCCCAGGGTGGGCCGGTGGGTCTAGGGGAGGTCGAGGACTATGCCGTGGCGACGGTGGAACTGGCGGGTGGCACGGTGCTGCAGCTGGCCTGCTCCTGGCGGCTCCATGCCGGCTGCGATGCACGGATCGAGGCGGCCTTCTACGGCACGCAGGGTGGAGCTGCCCTGCGCAATGTCGGCGGGTCCTTCTACGACTTCATGGCGGAGCGCTATCATGGCACCGGCCGGGAGCAGCTTTCCGGGCCGCCGGACGAGTGGGGCGGCCGGGCGGCCGCGGACTGGGCGATGCGGCTGCGTGATGGAGCAGGCTTCGACCCGCAGTCCGCGCGGCTGGTCGAGGTGGCGGCGGTGCTGGACCGGATCTACGGGCGCTAGCTTCGGGCGGGACCTCCCTGAGTTGCGGCCGAGTTCAACGGGCGCGGGTGCGGCATTTCGTGGCCGTTCGTGCGAGCGCGTGGATGCAGGTGGTTCGCGCGGCCGCGGGATCTGCCTATATGGCGGCGGAAACGCTCACTGCCGTCAGGTCGATCGTGAGACAGTCGCAGGATATCGTCGCCACCCGGACCTATCGCCCGCCATGTGACGTCTGCGTCGAGTGCGACGTGCGCAAGCAGGCGGTCTGTGCCGCGCTGGACGACAGCGAGCTTGGCGCGCTGCAGGCGATCATGACCTCGACCAAGCTGGAGACGCACCGCACCCTGGTGGACCAGGGCCAGCCGCGCAACCGCGTGTACACGCTGACGTCGGGCATGCTGCGTCTTTATACCATGCTCCCGGACGGGCGCCGGCAGATCACGGCCTTCCTGCTGCCGGGCGACTATCTCGGCCTGGGCGACGAGGACGTCCACGACCAGACGGCGGAGGCCGTGGTCGACTGCAGCCTTTGCGGCTTCACGGTCGGCGAGATGGAAAAGCTGATGGACCGCTACCCGCGCCTGCGGCAGCGGCTCCACCAGATGACGCGGATTGCCTTGCGCCAGGCCCGCGACAGCCAGATGATCCTGGGCCGGCTGGCCCCTGTCGAGAAGGTGGCGAGCTTCCTCCTCGTGCTGTCGGCAAGGGCGGCCGAGCATGGCGGGGCGCTCAACCCCGTTCACCTGCCGATGACCCGTACCGACATCGCCGACTATCTGGGCCTGACCATCGAGACCGTCAGCCGCTCCTTCACCAAGCTGCGTGTCCAGGGCCTGATCCGCCTCCCGGATGCCCATCAGGTCGACATCGTCGACAGGCGGGCGCTGACCGCGGTGGCCGGCATCGAGGCGCGCTGAGGCACCAGCTTTCCGTCCCGCAGCCGCCAGATGGCGTCGGCCGTCCCGTCCGGCAGCTCGGCATGGGTGATCAGCAGCACGGTGCGGCCCTGCGTTGCCCGCGCCAGGTCGGCCAGGAAGGCCCGCTCGGTCGCCCGGTCCAGGCCGCTGGTGGGCTCGTCGAACACCAGGATGCCGGCCGGCGACAGCAGCGTGCGCGCCAGGCACAGGCGGCGGGCCTGCCCCGTCGACAGGCTGTGGCCGGCCTCGCCCATCGCGGTATCCAGACCATCCGGCAGGCTGCGCACCACGTCGCCCAACTGCGCGTCGTCCAGCGCCTGCCAGAGTGCCGCATCGTCGGCGTCGGGGCGTGCGATGAGCAGGTTGGAGCGGATCGTGCCGATGAAAACCGGTGCCGACTGGCCGAGCAGAGCGACATGGCGGTGCAGATCCTCCTGCCGGACGGTGTGCAGGTCCGTTGCGCCGATCAGCACCCGGCCCCCCTGCGGGTCGCGCAGCCGCAGCACCAGCTCGGCCAGGGTCGACTTGCCAGCGCCGCTGGGCCCGACGATCGCGACCCGGTGGCCGACCGGCACGTCCAGGCTGAGCCCGTCGAGCACGGGATGGTCCGGGTCATGGCCGAAGCGAACATTCTCCAGGAATAGCCGGCCGGGCTTAAAGGCGACCGGAACGGCGGGGTCCTGGATGGAGGCGGGCGCGGTGGCCAGGGCGAGCAGCCGGTCGGCGGCAGCGGCGGCAGCACCCAGCTTCGCGACGCTGCGCACGATCACGCTCAAGGCCTCGAAACTGCCAAGGCAGGCCAGGAGCAGGCCGACCAGCAGCGGCGCACCCAGCTCATCCCGCGCCAGCGCGTCCAGGCCGAACCAGAGCACGCCCAGCAGGGCCATGGCGGCGATCAGCTGGATCGATCCTGCCCCAGGCTGGCGATCCAGGCGAGATGCCGCCGGCCCCGGGCCAGCCGCTCGGCACAGGCATCGAAGGCCTGGCGATGCTCTGCGACGGCACCCAGCGCGATCAGGTCGGCATGGCCATCGATGCCGTCCAGCGCGGCGACTCGCAGGTCGGCCTGCGCATCGACCACCGCTTTGCCACTCGACCGGCCGGCCAGCACGAGCCCGGCCGGGACGGCCACGAGGGCCGTGGCGTAGAGGCCCGCATAGAGAATGGCTGCCGGGGGCAGCAGCATGGCGAGCGCCGTCGTCATGGCCGCACCGGCGATGGCGGCGGTCGCCAGCGGCCCCAGGGCTACCAGGAAGGCGCTGTCCAGCGCGTCGACATCGGCAGTCAGCCGGCTCACCAGATCGCCGTGGCGCAGGCTGCGGTCGTCGATCGGCAGGCGCGGGAACAGCCGGCCGAACAGCCAGACGCGGATGCGGGTGAGCAGGCGCAGCGTGGTGTCGTGGCCGGTGAGCTTCTCGCCGTAGCGGGACAGGATCCGCAGGAGCGAGAGCCCGCGTACCAGGGCGGAGGGGACGAAGAGGTTGAAGCTGGCGGCGACGACCACGGTGGCCGTGGCGGTCAGGAACCAGCCCGAGACACCCAGCAGCATCACCCCGGCCAGCAGCGTGACCGTGGAGAGCAGGAGGGTGGCGGCCAGGCGGCGCCACTCGGCCGCAAAGAGCGGGAAGAAGGTCCAGAGGCTGGTCACGCCACGCTCTCCATCGGCAGGGTCGGCTGGCGCTCGCGCCGCTGCGGCGTCGGCAGGACGCTATGGCCGGCGATGCGCAGGGTGCGGTCCATCCTGGCCGCGACCGTGGCGGAATGCGTCGCCACCAGCATGGTGCGGCCGCGGGCAAACGCCATCAGATTGTCCAGGAGGCGCTGCTCGGTCTGGAGGTCCAGGTGCGCGGTGGGCTCGTCCAGGAGGATCAGGCCGGGGTCGCGCAGGAACAGCCTAGCCAGCGCCACCCGATGCGCCTCCCCGCCCGACAGGCCCAGGCCGTTCTCGCCGAGCGGCATGGCGAGGTCAGGGGCGAACTCGGTCACCAGCGCCAGATCGGCGGCCCGCCGCACCTCCGCCTCGCTCGCCCGCGGGCGGCCTACCCGGATGTTCTCGGCGATGCTGCCGGCAAAGATCCGGGGCCGCTGGCCGACCATGGCGACCATCGCGCGCAGGCGGGCCTCAGGCAGGCCAGCCAGCGGGCAGCCGCCGATCGCGATGGTTCCCTCGGCGGAGCGCAGCCTCGCCAGCGCCTCCAGGAGGCTGGTCTTGCCGCTGCCGCTCTCGCCGACCAGCGCCACATGGCTGCCGGCCGTCATCCGGAGGTCGACCTCGTCCAGGACGATCGTTCGGCGGTCCGACGCGTGAAGGCGCAGTCCTTCGACCACGAGATCGAGCGCCTTCCCGTCGTCCGTCACCGTCTCCTCCTCCGCCGGACGCAGCCGGGCGCCGACGGCCGGCAGTTCGCCGAACTGCTGGGCAATCTCGGCCACCGCCGCCTTGGCGGCGGCACGGTCATGGTAGTGGGCGGCCAGCAGCCGGAGCGGCTGGTAGACTTCGGGCGCCATCAGCAGGCAGAACAGGCCGGCCTGCAGGCCGAGCGCGGTCCCGCGCAAATCGACCAGGCCGAGATAGCTCAAGCCCACGTAGAGAGCGACGCCGGCCACGCCGAGCGCGGCGAAGAACTCCAGCACGGCGGAAGACAAGAAGGCGATCCGCAGCACGCCCAGCGTGCGGCGGCGCAGGTCCTCGCTGCTGTCCCGCACCAGCCGGGTCTCGTCGGCGGCACGCCCGAACAGCTTGAGCGCCAGCATGCCGCGCAGCCGGTCGGCGAACAGCCCGGACAGGCGGGAGAAGGCCTGGGCGTTGGCCCTGGTCGCCGCCTCGGTACCCCAGCCCACCAGCGCCATGAACAGGGGAATGAGCGGGGCCGTCACCAAGAACAGGAGGCCCACCACCCAGTCCACCGGCAGCACCAATACGGCAAATGCGATCGGCAGGACGGCCGCCTGCACCATGGCCGGCATGAAGCGGGCGACGAACCCGTCCAGTGCTTCCACATGGTCGACCAGAGCGGCGCTAAGCGCGCCAGAAGGGCGGGCGGCGATCCAGCCGGGCTGATGGGACAGCATCCGGTCGAACAGCGTGCCGCGCAGCGCCACCTTGATCCGCTCGGCAGCCTGCGTCCCCGCCCGCTCGGCCACGAGGCCCAGCAGCACGCGCAGGCCGAACAGGCAGGCCAGGACGGCGACGGATGGCAGGAGCACCGTCCTTCCCTCGCCCGCCACGATCGCGCGCCCCAGGATGTCGGCCAGAAGCCAGGCCTGTCCCACGAGGACGACGCCGGCCAGGACCGGCAGCACCGTCGCCAGCAGCAGCCCGGGGCCGCCATGTCGGCGCAGGCCCATCATCCAGCGGCCGTGCTGGCGGGCCTGGTCCGCCGGGATCGAATGTCTCACTGAAGCAGCCTTTGGGAAGTGCGCCGGGCTGGCCAGGGATAGTCGGCGGGTACCCGGGCCGGCATTGATTGCAATCAAGGCAGTCTGCCCAGGCCAGGCCTAAGCCATCGTCATCCGGCGTACGGGCCGGCTTCGGCGAGGTGCTCTAGGACCATGATCAATTTCAGCGTGGTCGACCTGTCGCGACTGCAGTTCGAGGCGACGGCAATGTATCATTTCCTGTTCGTGCCACTGACGCTCGGCCTGTCGTTCCTCATGGCGATCATGGAGAGCGTCTATGTGATGACCGGCCGCGAGATCTGGCGGCGGATGACCCTGTTCTGGGGCACGCTGTTCGGCATCAACTTCGCGATGGGCGTCGCCACCGGCATCGTCATGGAGTTCCAGTTCGGCATGAACTGGAGCTATTACAGCCATTATGTCGGCGACGTGTTCGGGGCACCGCTCGCGATCGAAGGACTGATGGCCTTTTTCCTCGAGGCCACCTTCATCGGCATGTTCTTCTTCGGCTGGGACCGGCTGAGCAAGGTCGGGCACCTGTGCGTGACTTGGCTGGTGGCGCTGGGCGCCAACTTCTCGGCCTTGTGGATCCTGATCGCCAACGGCTGGATGCAGAATCCGGTCGGCTCGACCTTCAATCCCGACACAATGCGGATGGAGGTCGTCGACTTCATGGCGGTGATCTTCAATCCCGTGGCCCAGGCGAAGTTCGTGCACACGGTGAGCGCCGGCTATGTCACGGGCTCGATGTTCGTGATGGCGGTGAGCGCCATCTTCCTGCTCGGCCGCCGCCACCAGGATCTGGCCAAGCGCTCGATGGTCGTGGCCGCGAGCTTCGGCCTGGCCTCGGCCCTCTCGGTCGTCGTGCTGGGCGACGAGAGCGGCTACGTCACCACCGAGCACCAGCGGATGAAGCTCGCGGCGATGGAGGGCATGTGGGAGACCGAGCCGGCCCCGGCTGGCCTCACGGTCTTCGCGATCCCTCACCAGCAGACCCACGAGAACACCCATTCGTTCCAGATCCCCTATGCGCTGGGCCTGATCTCGACCCGTTCGATCTCGACTGAAGTGCCGGGTATCGTCGACCTGGTGGAGCGGGCCAAGGAGCGGATCCGCAACGGCATGACCGCCTATGCGGCGCTGCAGAAGGTCCGTGCCGACAAGAGTGACGCGGCCGCCCGCGCCGAGTTCGAGCAGCGCTGGCCGGACCTGGGCTACGCGCTCCTGCTCAAGCGCTACACCGACGACGTCGCGGCCGCCTCGGACGAACTGGTCGAGAAGGCGGCCTGGGACACGGTGCCGAGCGTGGCGCCGCTGTTCTGGAGCTTCCGCCTGATGGTCGCGCTCGGCCTCTACTTCATCGCCTTCTTCGCGGTGGCCTTCTGGCTGGCGTCGCGGCAACGGATCGGCGAGAGCCGGCCCCTGCTCTGGGTGGCGGTCGTGAGCCTACCGCTGCCCTGGGTGGCGATCGAGGCGGGCTGGCTAGTGGCCGAGTATGGCCGGCAGCCCTGGGCGATCGAGGGAGTGCTGCCGACCTTCTACGCCGCGTCGGGCCTGACCTTCACCGACCTCGCGATCAGCCTCGGCTTCTTCCTGACCCTCTACACCAGCCTCGCCGTCATCATGGTGTTCCTGATGGCCAGGGTGATCCGGCATGGGCCGTCACGTGACAACGCCCTGATCGATGGCATCGGCGGCTCCCGGCAGATCCCGGCCGGCGCCGCCGCGGCGCCCGAGCACTGATCCGACCGGCTGGCAAGGAGCTCACGTCATGATCCCCCTCGACTATGAAACCCTGCGGCTGATCTGGTGGGTGCTGCTGGGCATCCTCCTGATCGGCTTCGCGCTCACCGACGGCTACGACCTGGGCATCGGCGCGCTTCTCCCCTTCGCCGCCAAAACCGACGAGGAGCGGCGCATCCTGATCAACATCGTGGGCCCGGTCTGGGAGGGCAACCAGGTCTGGCTGATCCTGGGCGGCGGTGCCGTGTTCGCGGCCTGGCCAGCCCTCTACGCCGTGTCGTTCTCTGGCTTCTACCTCGCGATGATCGTGATCCTGCTGGCGCTGATCCTGCGCCCGGTGGGCTTCAAGTTCCGCGGCAAGATCCAGCATCCGACCTGGCGCGCGGTCTGGGACTGGGCGCTGTTCGTGGGCGGTGCGGTGCCGGCGCTGATCTTCGGCGTGGCGGTCGGCAACGTGCTGCTGGGCGTCCCGTTCGACCTGGATGAGACGCTGCGTCCGCATTACGCCGGCAGCTTCTTCGACCTGCTCACGCCCTTCGCGCTGCTGGCAGGCCTGGTCAGCCTGGCCATGCTGGTGGTCCACGGGGCGGTGGTCATCACGACCCGCACGAGCGGCCCAGTCGCGGAGCGGGCACGCCTGATCGGCCGGCAGGCGGCCCTGGCCACGATCGCCCTGTTCGGGCTGGCGGGGGTCTGGATGGCGCTGGTCGATGGCTATGTCGTCACGAGCGTCCAGGAGCATGCGGCCGCCTCCAACCCACTGGGCAAGGCCGTATCGCTCGCCAGCGGCGCCTGGCTTGCCAACTATGCCACGCATCCCTGGATGCTGCTGGCGCCGGTCCTGGGCTTTCTCGGCGCGATCCTGGCCTGGGCGGGCCTTGGCAGCCGGTGCTGGAAGCTGGCCCTTTCTGGCTCCAGCCTCTCCATCACCGGCATCATCGCCACGGCGGGCCTGTCGCTGTTCCCTTTCCTCCTGCCCTCGTCGCTGAACCCGGCCGCCAGCCTGACGGTCTGGGATGCATCGTCCAGCCACCTGACCTTGTGGACGATGCTGCTCGCGACGGTGGTCTTCCTGCCGATCGTGCTGGCCTACACGGCCTGGGTCTACCGGGTGATGAGCGGCCCGGTGAACGCCGCTTCGATCGGCCGCAACCCCAACGCCTACTGAGGACGATCCGCCATGTGGTACTTCTCCTGGATCCTGGGCGTCGGTCTCGCCTGCGCCTTCGCCATCCTGAACGCGATGTGGTTCGAGCTGCGCGAGGACCAGCGCCAGGCTGTCGTACGGGGCGACCGGTGACCACCGCCGAGACGTTGCGCCGCTACGCAGCGATGCCGGTGCCGCGCTACACCTCCTATCCCACGGCCGCGGAGTTCACCGCCGACGTGGGTCCGGCGGACCATGCGGCTTGGCTGCGGCGCCTGCCCCTGCAGGAGAGCGTCTCGCTCTACCTGCACGTCCCCTACTGCCGGGCGCTCTGCCATTATTGCGGCTGCCACGCGAAGATGGCCGTGCGCGACCATGTGAGCCGGACCTACCAGCGCGCCCTGGAAGCCGAGATCGCCCTGGTCGGCGGCCTGCTGCCGGGCAGGCTGAAG
The DNA here is from genome assembly GCF_036263595.1 of Geminicoccus sp. Classification (NCBI taxonomy): domain Bacteria; kingdom Pseudomonadati; phylum Pseudomonadota; class Alphaproteobacteria; order Geminicoccales; family Geminicoccaceae; genus Geminicoccus; species Geminicoccus sp. The sequence goes on from NZ_DATAGQ010000139.1 coordinate 53,319, forward strand.
GTGGCGCGGCTGGCCTGGGGCGGCGGCACGCCAGGCATCCTCGGCAGCGCGGGACTGGCCTCGGTGCTGGGCGTGCTCCGTCAGCATGTCGACTTCGAGCCGGACATGGAGCACTCGATCGAGCTCGACCCGCGCCATGTCGATGCGGCCTCGGCCCGCGACCTGGCGGCACTGGGCGTCAACCGGGTGAGCCTGGGCGTGCAGGATCTGGATCCGGCGGTGCAGCGGGAGATCGGCCGGATCCAGCCAGGCGAGCTGGTGGCCAAGGCGGTCGACGACCTGCGCGCGGCCGGGCTTGGCAGCATCAATGTCGACCTGATCTATGGCCTGCCGGCCCAGACCGTGGATTCGATACGGGCGACCTGTGCTTCGGTCGTGGCGCTGCGGCCAAGGCGCGTGGCCTTCTATGGCTATGCCCACCTGCCCGAGCGCCGCGCCAACCAGCGGCTGATCGACCCGGCAAAGCTGCCGGGCACGGCTGAGCGCTTCGAGCAGGCGACGACGATCGCCGAGATCTTCCAGGCCAGCGGCTACGTCCCGATCGGGATCGACCATTTCGCGGTCCCCGACGACAGGCTGGCCCTGGCAGCGCCCAACGGGCAGCTCCGCCGCAACTTCCAGGGCTATACCGACGACGATCGGCCGAGCGTAATCGGCTTCGGCGCCTCGGCGGTGTCGCGCCTGCCCGATGGCTACGCGCAGAACATTGCCGACAACCCGCGCTATGTCCGCTGCATCGAGGCCGGCGGGCTCGCGACCTGCCGAGGCAAGCGGCTGGACGAGGACGATCGGGCGCGGGCACGCATCATCGAGGCGCTGATGTGCAACTTTCGCGCCGACCTGGCTGCCCTCGATCCGCAGCACGACTATGCTGACGAGCTGGCCCTGCTGCGCCCGCTGGCGGCCGACGGCATGCTGACCATCAAGGGCAGCAGGATCGAGATGACCGAGCAGGGGCGCCCGGTGGTGCGGGTGGCCGCGGCGATCTTCGACAGCTTCCGCTCGCAGACCGCCAACCGGTTCAGCCTGGCGGTTTGAGCAGGTACCGGCGAGGCGGGTGCAACGCTCAGCGCTCCGCCTCGGCTGCCTCACAATGCTGAGGACGGTGCCCTCGCCGTCATCGCCGAGGGTGGAGTCGCGGGCGAAGCCGGACGCCAGCGTAGCCAGGGCCGGCCGGGCTGCGCTGCCGGCTCCGTTCTACCCGAACCAGCTGGCATCCATGCCGGTCACGCCGGCGAGCGTGACCGAATGGGTCTGGTCGAGGGTGAGGATCGTGCTGCCGCCGACGATCCTTGCGCTGCCGATGGCGTTGTCGATCGTGTTGCCGCCGCCCCGCAATTCGAGCCTGTCGATGCCGATCTGGAAGTCGGCGATGGTGTCGGCGTCGCCGTCGGTGCGCAGGAGGATGAACCGGTCGGCGCCATCGCCGCCGGTCATGGTGTCGTCCCCGAACAGGCCGTTGATCTCGTCGTCGCCATTGCCGCCCAGGATGACATCGTCGCCCGTACCGCCGACCAGCCGGTCGTTGCCATCGCCGCCGTCCAGGCTGTCAATGCCCGAGCCGCCTTCGAGCAGGTCGTTGCCTTCCCAGCCTTCGATCGTGTCGTTGCCGATGCCTCCATAGAGCCGGTCGCCGCCATCCACGGTCCACTTGTCGCCATCGCCGCTGAGATGGTCGTCGCCGGCAGCACCGAAGATCACGTCGTCGCCGTTGTGGCCCTCGATCTCGTCGTCACCGTCGCCGCCGGTGATCGTGTCGTTGCCGGTGAAGCCGCCATGGAGCGTATCGTTGCCGGCACCGCCGTCGATATAGTCGTCGCCGAACTCGCCATAGACCTGGTCGTCGCCATCGCCGGCATAGACGCGGTCGGCGGCTCCCTCGGTGGGAACTGTCAGGACCTGCTCGCGATCGGTGAAGATGATGTCGTTGCCGGCACCTCCCCAGAGCGTATCGGACCCGCCGCCGCCATAGATCCGGTCGTCGCCGTCGCCGCCGGTCACGATGTCGTCGCCCAGGCGCGCGAAGATCCTATCGAGACCGCCAAAGCCGCGAATGAACTCGGCGGCGGACGTGCCATAGATGTTGTCGCCCGCGTCGCTACCGTTCCTGACGATCATCCATCACCCCTTCCTGCTCCCGACAGCCCTGGCGGCCGCCTTGACCGGTCCGACCTCAGCTGTCACGCGCCGCCTGTGCCGACTTCACGAACTGCGACACCCGGCCGACTTCCCGCGGATCGACCTGGACGCTGTCGCGCTCGCTCGGCAGCGAGCGCATGCCGTGATGCGCGGTTCTCCCGGCATCCGGATGGCGCCGCACCTGGTTGGCGCGCTTCATCGCCAGCGCGCGCCGGGCGATCTCGCCCTGGCCACTACGCCGCTCGAGCCTGTCCAGGCGCGCCATCTGCTGGTTCAGCCGCTTCAGTGCTGCGGCGAGCACCTGCTTCTTGCGCAGCGTGCCCGCTTCGCTGGGCGCCGGGCCGGCACCGCGCTGCTCTGCCTTGCCGCGATGCTCACGCCGCCTTTGTCGCGATACGTCGCTTGCCTTGTCGCGATAGGCTCGTACCCGCCGGACAAGGTCAACCAACTCCTCTTTCGGGAGTGTGCCCAGCTGCGGATGATGGGTGGCCGCCACCGCATCGAGCTCGGCGTCCGTGAGCATGTGGCGCTCGGCCTTGGTGGTGGTGGACATGATCACTCCCCCTGAATGTCCGCCTCCTTGCTGGCGGCGCCACAAGAACAACAGTCGCTCGCAAGACAGATGGAAGCTGAGCAGCCATAGTCACCGACGAACATCCTGGAGCGCAGGATAAGCGGCCGCTCTACCATGTAAAGCAAATTTAACTTATCGGGATCAGAAGTAACAGCAACATCTTCTGTAGCAGCATCTTCCTCGCATCTATTACAGGCGTCACCAGAAGCATTTCATGCCGCACCTGGTCGTCATGTCGATCGGCAGCCTTTGTTGCTCTGTGTCGCTGCCAGAAATCGCTCAATCCTGCCGACCGTGCCTGGACGCGGTTCAGGGATTCGGTGGGCCGGAGCCGGGAAGCGCGTCGCCTTCGGCTGCGCGCGAGAGCAGGTCGGTTTCCCGCAGCATCCGTACCATGGTCTCGTCGCCGATCCGGTCCTGCTCGCGCAGGCGGACCAGCGCCTGGCGTGCCGCATCGAAGCCGTTGGCATGCTCCCTGCCTGGCGAGCGCGAGGCATGTTCGATCGCCTGGCGTGCGATCTCCTCCTCACGCTCACGCTCGCACGGGTCGGCCAGCGCCGCTCCTGCCACGGCATGTCCGAGCGTCAGGCCCTGCAGGATCACCGAGCCCACAATGGTAAGGGCCGCCACGACCAGGATGAGGTCGCGTTCGGGGAACGGCGTTCCGTCAGGCAAGGTTGTCGGGATGGACAGGGCGATCACCAGGCCGATCACCGAGCGGGTCGAGGACCATGCCATCAGCGCCGCCACGGCACCGCGTGACGGCCGGGTGGCGGGCTCACGTCCGCGGACCACGCCCGCGACCGGCTGAAAGATGGTCGAGGCATAGCTGAACAGGAACTGGAGACCCAGCACCAGCAAGAGCAGCACGAAGGTCGCGCCGAACAGCTGCCAGAACGGCCGGTCGTCCAGGGCCCCTAGTGCTTCGGGCAGCGCGTGCCCGGCCAGGAACAACAGGCCGCTCGAGACCATCATGCTGATCTCTTCCCAAAAGGCGGTGGCGTTGATCCTTGTTTCCGACGACGAGATCGGCGCGCCGCTCAGCCGGTCGATTCGTACCGCCGAGACGGCCAGGGCCGCGGTCATGATCGCCGCGGCTGCGGAAACCCCGAGGGCTGTCGCCGCAAGGGCTGCCGCATAAGGTGTCGCGATGGAGACGGCGATCTCCGTCGCCGCGGGGCCGACATGGCGGCGTGCGGTCGCGATGGCATAGCCGATGGCGAAACCGATCAGGATGCCGGCCGGAATGTTGAAGCCGTAATGCTCGAGTGGCGTGAGAAAGGAGAAGCGACCGGTCACGGTCGTCTCGACCAGGAGCGCGAACGAGGCGAGCACGATGATGCGCGTCGGGAACTCGCGCGCCTTCAGCGTGTCGGCGATGGCGCGCGGAACGTGGGGCCGGCCCTTGGCCTCATGGAACAGGCGGGTGTCGAAGATCGCGGCGACCGTGCCGATCAGGAGCGCGCCGTTCCAGGACAGGCCCGGCAGGAGCAGGCGAGCCGCCATGGCGGCCGCACCGATCGTGGCCGGCACGAGCAGCGCTCCCAGGCAGATGCCCGGGACGAGGGTGAAGCGGAGAAGGTGCCAGGAGACCCGCACGGTCGACGCGTACAGCAGCGGCGGCAGGAACAGGTTGAGCACCAGCTGGGGATCCACGGCGGCCACGGGAACGCCCGGCAGGAAGGCCGACGCTAGCCCAAGGGCGAACAGCACCAGGGTCGTGGGCACGCGGATCAGACCGGCGAGCGCCAGCACCGGACCGATGCCGGCGAGAAGAAGGGCAACGAACTGATAGGTGCTCAAAGCCGGTGCTTTCTTGATGCCAAGTCGCCTGTACCGCCGTCACCGGGTCATGCCTCAGCGACGGCAGCCTGCCGCTGTGCCGGGCGGGCGGTCAGCTCTGCCTGAACCTGACATCGAAAATGGCGATGGGCGGTATCATCGCAGCGCCGTCTACGGCACCCACCGGAACATTGCGCGTGGACCGTGCGCACCGCGCCTGGAGAACCTGCGGGACGCCGGAGCCGCTCGTGCAGGCCGCTGCACAACCGGCATCGTCGAGGAGCGCCATGAATCAATTAGCCGAAGTGGCCGGTGAACGCGTCGCCGGAGAAGCGGTTCCCCCGCCGGCCAGGACCCATCCAAGCTGGCTCGCAAGAGCTCGCCGCCGGAGACGGCCGGGCATGCACCGCCTCCTGCTGCCGGAACTCCTGGCCTGGAAGAGCCGTTGCCTGAGCCCATGGCGTGCGAGAGAGCCGCCTTGCATCCCGGGGAGCAGATCGACGGTGGACGAGCAGGTCGAGCCAGCAGTCCAGAAGATCCAGGGCTATGTCGACGGCTTCTTCTGGATCCTTCCCAATCTCGGCATCGGGCTGGTGGTGCTGCTGCTGTTCCTGGTGGTGGCCTGGGCGATCAGGCTCGTCGTCATCAACCTGTTTCATCGCCGCCACCGCGACAATCTCGGCCAGCTGCTCGGCGACTTCAGCCGCTGGGCCCTGATCCTGTTCGGTGTCCTGACGGTCGCCACCATCGTCTTCCCGTCGATCAAGCCGGCCGATCTCCTGGCCACGCTCGGGATCGGTTCGGTCGCGATCGGGTTTGCCTTCAAGGACATCCTGCAGAACTGGCTCTCTGGCCTGCTCATCCTCTACCGCCAGCCCTTCCGGCCAGGTGACCAGATCGTCTCGGGCGGTTTCGAGGGGACGGTGGAGGCCGTCGAGGCACGGGCCACGCTGCTGCGGACCTATGATGGACAGCGCGTCGTCATCCCTAACAGCGACATCTATACCCGCGCGGTCGTGGTGCGGACGGCCTTTTCGCAGCGGCGCAGCGAGTACGATGTCGGGATCGGCTATGCCGACGACGTCGACCAGGCCTGTCGGGTCATCCTGGACGCGCTGCGCCAGGTGGAGGACGTTGCACAGGATCCTGCGCCGGAAGCCATTCCATGGGCCCTGGACGGGTCGTACGTCGCCATCCGGGTGCGCTGGTGGGCCAAGTCCCAGCAGAGCAACATCGTGTTGGCCCATGGACAGGTCATCGCAGCGATCAAGAGAGGCCTCACCGAGGCTGGCATCGACCTGCCGTTCCCCACCCAGGTCGTGCTGTTCCACGACCAGACGGAAGAGACGGATGGCGATCGCACCCGGCAGCGGGAAGGCTGGCCAGCCGGAAGGAATCCCCCTGCACCCCGGCGCCTCGAGACGCTGCTGGTGCCGAACGGGCAGGACGGGCAGGCGTCACCGGCCATGCATCGGTCGTCGCGGGCCTGACTTCGCGAGGAGCAGCGCCTCCGGTGGGCCCGGCAGCCCGGTGATGGAGAAATGATGCTTTCCCTCTTCGATCTGGTTGCCATCCTCCTCGTGCTGACTGCGCTGTTCGGCTGGCTGAACCAGCACATCATCCGCCTGCCGCACACGATCGGCCTCCTGGTGATGGGGCTGGTCGCCTCCCTCGTCCTGATCGGGGTCGAGCTGGCCTTCCCGGAGGAGATTTTCTACGACGAGCTGACTGCCCTTCTACGCCAGATCGACTTCCGGGCTGCGGTTCTCGACAGCATGCTGGCCTTCCTCCTCTTCGCCGGTGCGCTGCATGTCGATATCGGTTCCCTGCGCAATCGCGCCTGGGCGGTCGGCACCATGGCCACGGTCGGGGTGGTCATCTCGACCGCCACCGTCGGGATCGGGTTCTGGCTGGCGGCGGGCCTGCTGGGCCTGCCCATGCCCCTGGCCTGGGCGCTGGTGTTCGGTGCCCTGATCAGCCCGACCGACCCGGTCGCGGTCCTGAGCACGCTGAAGGAAGTTCGCGTCCCGCAAACGCTCGAAACGGACATGGCAGGCGAATCGCTGTTCAACGACGGCGTCGGCGTGGTGATCTTCACCGTGCTGGTCACGCTCGCCAGTGCCGCTGACGGCGGGGGCATCGAGTTCGACATGCTGCGCGTGGCGGAGCTGTTCTTTGTGGAGGCCCTGGGCGGCGCGGTGCTGGGGCTCGCCACCGGCTACCTCGCCTATCGGGCGTTGCGTGCCATCGACGACTATCCCGTCGAGGTCCTGATCTCGCTGGCCCTGGTCACCGGGACCTACGCGCTGGCGGCCAAGCTCCATATGAGCGGGCCCATCGCGGTCGTCGTGGCGGGTCTCCTGATCGGCAATCGCGGGCCACACGACGCCTTAAGCGACCTGACCCAGCGCTACCTGTTCGGCTTTTGGACGCTGATCGACGAGATCCTGAACTCGATGCTGTTCCTCCTGATCGGCCTGGAAGTCCTGGTGCTGGGCTTCGACGTGTCGTTCCTCTGGCTCCTGGTGACGGCCGTTCCGCTGGTCCTGGTCGGCCGGCTGCTGGCGGTAACCCTGCCGATCCTGGTGCTCACGAGGTGGCTGCCGTTCGTGCGCGGGACGATCCCCGTCCTCACCTGGGGAGGGCTGCGTGGCGGCATTTCGGTGGCCCTTGCCCTGTCGCTGCCAGACATGGCCGAGAAGCCCCTGATCCTGGCGGCGACCTATACCGTCGTCGTGTTCACCATCGTGGTCCAGGGGCTGAGCCTGCGCCCCCTGGTCGAGAGGGTGGTGAGATAAGGGACGAGGCCATCCGACATCTTCCCGGAGCCAGCCATGCCCCTGCGCGTTCGACGAGCAGGGCGAGCGGCTGACGCCGCCAAGGCGAACTCATGGCTGGAGTGGATCGGTGGCAGGAACCCCGGACGAACAGGCACCGTCGGGTACCGAGGACGAACGCTGGGCCGTCCTGGACGAGTTGGACGATTGGCTGCGGGTCCCGATGCTCGTGCTGTCCTTCGTGTGGCTGCTCCTCGTCCTGGCGGAGCTGACCTGGGGCACCTCCAGGGCGATGGAGACCTTTGGCACCGCGATCTGGATCGCGTTCCTGGCCGAGTTCGCCCTGCGCTTCGTCCTGGCACCGGCCAAGCTCGCCTTCCTGCGCCGCAACTGGATCACCATCATCGCGCTGGCGGTGCCGGCCTTCCGCCTCCTGCGGGCCTTCAGGGTGCTGCGCCTGGCCCGGGCCACGCGCGGGCTGCGTCTCGTGCGCATCGTTGGCACGGCCAATCGTGGCATGAATGCCCTGCGCGCCAGCCTGCGCCGTCGTGGCCTGGGCTATGTGTCCGGCACCACCTTGCTCGTCACGCTGCTGGGTGCTGGCGGCATGCTGGTGTTCGAGCCGGCCTCGGAAGTCGAGGGCGGGTTCGAGAGCTACGGCGATGCGCTTTGGTGGACCGGCATGCTGATCGCGACGATGGGCTCGGAGTTCTGGCCGCGCAGCGGCGAGGGACGCATCCTCTGCTTCCTTCTGGCGCTCTACGGATTCGCGGTGTTCGGCTACATCACCGCGAGCTTCGCCTCGTTCTTCGTCGGCCGGGATGCCGCATCCGAGGACGCCGAGGTGGCCGGGGCGAAGGACCTCGTCGCCTTGAGGAAGGAGATCGCAGACCTGCGCCGCGAGTTGCAGCAGCGCTGAAACGGGCTGCGCTTGAGTCAGCCCGTCGCCAGGAGCAGGGCCGCATATGCGCCGGTTCCGGCCGCGAACGCCCAAAAGCGGCTCTCCCGTTCCTCCGGCAGTTCCTCCTTCAGCACGTTAAGCACGACGCCGCCTGCCAGGAAGGCAAACAGCGCGGCGATGGCCAGGGCCGGCAGTTCCGTCACGAGCCCGATGCCCCAGCCCAGCAGCGGGGCTGCCGCCAGGATCCAGCGGCCCTGTTCGTCATAGGCTCGTCCATGGTGCTCGCGCAGGCCCTGGTCGTTGACGATGAAGTGCAGGCCCATCGCCACGCCGTAGATCAGCAGACCGCGCAGGTCGGTCTCTTCCCGGTGCAGCAGAAGATAGCCGATCAGCACGTTGTAGATCGCGAACGAGCCGAGATGCAGCCAGAAGGCGCCCTTGGAAGGCCGCTTCTCGCGACCGGCCCGCTCCTCCTGCCGGGCAGAGGTGCGCGCCAGCCGGTCCAGGCCGTAGAAGACCGCGAGGCCCAGCAGCGCGATCAGGTAGGTATGGCTCTCCATGCCTGCGAGCGGCCCGGGCCGGTGCTCCGTCTCCCGCCGGAAGGTCTCCTGGTGCTCCGCCAGTTCCGGCAGCAGGTGGACGAAGACATAGGCGACCGACACGCCGCCCGCGAGCGACAGCCAGGCGCTGCGCGGCGTAGACTGGAGGAACACCATGCCCTTGCCGAGGATGTGCACCGCAGCGAACAGGAGGACGATGACCAATGAGAGGACGGTCTGGGACAAGGAAGCTCCGTTCAGCGCTTGATCCAGGCGTTGCGGGGCCAATTCCTCGTGCCGAGGATCGCTTTGCGCCGTTGCCGTACCAGATCAAGTCGCACCGGCGGCAAGGGTTGCGGTTCTCTGCTGCCCGACATGAACAAGCAGGACCTTCGTGATGTTCTTCGATAGCTGGATGGGTCTGGCCCGCGTCTTGATCGTCGGCACGCTTGCCTATGTTGTGCTGGTGCTGTTCCTGCGGATCTCGGGCAAGCGCACGCTGACCAAGCTCAACGCGTTCGATCTGGTGGTCACGGTGGCGCTGGGCTCCACCCTGGCCACGGTCCTGCTGAGCAATTCAGTCGCCCTCGTCGAAGGCGTGCTGGCAATGGCGCTGCTCATTTCCCTCCAGTTCGCGATCACCTGGCTCTCCATCCGCCTCCCTTGGTTCAAGGCTCTGATCAAGAGCGAGCCGACCCTGATCCTGCATGACGGCCAGTTCCTGGACGGTGCCTTGCGCGACCAGCGGGTCACCCGGGACGAGGTACTCTCGGTGCTGCGTTCCCAAGGGGTAAGCGATGCCACCAAGGTCGCAGCCGTCGTGCTAGAGACCGACGGCTCGATGAGCGTCCTGCAGAGCGTCCATGCCAATGCCGCCATCGCCACGCTGCAGGACATGCCGCGGTCGAGCGGCGGCTAGCCGGCAACTGCGTTCCGGGTCAGCCCGCGTGGCCCAGCCGGTCCTCGATATACAGGCGGACGACAGCGATGCGGAGCACCGCCACCAGGGGCATGGCCAGGGCGATGCCGAGCGCGCCGAACAGGGCGCCGGCCAGCATCACCGCCACGAGCGTCAGCACGGGGGGCACGTCCACGGTCCGCTTCTGGATCAAGGGGGCCAGCACATAGCCCTCGACCAGTTGCACCGTGACATGCACGCCCAGCGCCCACAGCACCATGGCATGCCCATAGGCCATGGCGGCGAGCAGGATTGGCACGGCGCTGATGACCGGCCCGAGATAGGGAATGAAGTTTACCAGCCCGGCCTGAACGCCCAGCAGCAACGCGCCCGGCATCCCGATCAACGTGAGACCGGCCCACATGCTGGCAGCGATCAGCACGACCGCCACGAGCTGGCCCACCAGCCACCAGCGCAGCACCTCGGCCATCTCGTCCAGGACCTCGCCGACCCGTTGCTGGCGATGACCGGGCAGGAGGCTGAGGATGCCGCGCCGGTAGGTCTCCGGGCTGGCGGCCGTGAACAGGCCGATGAACGCCACGACAACCAGATTCCCCAGCAGCCCGGAGGCAAGGTTGAAGGCGGAATAGGCATGGCCGAACAGAGCTCCCGGATCCGGGAACAGGAGCTGGGTCAGCGTGCGCGGCCCATCCGGGCTCGGCGGGGGCGTGATCCCCATCGAGCGCAGTTCGCCCCGCAGCACCCGCAGCTGCTCGGCGATCAGCCGGATCAGGCTGTCGGCCTGCCCGACCAGGTTGGTGCTGCTCCAGACGAGCAGCCAGGCAATACCCACGGTCAGCAGGATGCAGACGATGGCGAGCCGCCAGCTGCGGCCGATCGGGAGCAGGTAGGCCAGCCCCCGGGTGCAGGCGTCGAGCAGGACCGCGAACAGCAGGCCCGCAAAGATCAGGAGCAGGGTACCGGCGGTCTTCCAGGCCAGGAACAGCCCAACGCCCACCGCCAGCACGGCTAGCATGGTGCTCAGGTTCGAGCGCCACGGGACGGCCACATGGCTCATGGGCGGATCGACCCGGGCGGGTCGAACGAGAGGATCTACCATCGCTGCTGCCGCCTCCAGCCGGCATCCGGTCGGCGAGGCCCGGAGCAGGCCCATCCATCGCTGCTTAACACGGTCGCCCTCCCCCTAGATCCCTCGCCTGCACGCCGCGCTGCGGCTTCGCTGGCAGCAGCCGGGGCCTTGCTTCATGAAGGGCCGGCAAAGGCGGAGCCCACAGATTTGGTGCGATCATGCTGTCACGGTGGAAATGGGTCGTCGTCCGCTTCAGCCGGCGTCTGTGGGTGCGCGCCTCCCTGTTCGCCCTGGTCGGGATCCTGACAGCGCTGGCGGCCATCGTGCTGGCCCCCTTCCTGCCGCTGGACTGGGCCAACAAGATCGGTGCGGATGCAGTCGGCAACATCCTGGACATCCTCGCCTCCAGCATGCTCGTGGTCGCGACCTTTTCGCTGTCGACCATGGTCGCTGCCTACAATGCCGCGGCGGCCGGAACGACGCCCAGAGTCGTACAGTTGCTGGTCGCCGATACGCGGGCGCAGAACGCCATCGCCACGTTCATCGGCGGCTTTCTCTTCAGTCTGGTCGGCATCATCGCGCTGAGCTCGGAAATCTATGGCCCGAGCGGGCGGATCGTCCTGTTCTTCGTCACCATTGTGGTCGCGGGCTTCATCGTCCTCACCTTCATCCGCTCGATCGACTACGTGCTGCGGCTGGGGCGGGTGGCGGATGCCATCGAGCGCGTGGCCGTGGCCGCGGTCAAAGCGATGAACGACCGCCACGACCATCCATGGCTGGGGGTCCGAGCGCAGCAAGGGCCATCGCTGGCCAAGCATGCCATCGTTCCATCAGGCATTGGCTATGTGACCTATCTCGACATGGCGGCGCTGGAGGAGGTGGCACAGCGGACGGGGACCGAGATCCAGGTGGCTGCCCTGCCAGGCGCCTTCGTCGATCCCTCCCGTCCCCTCGCATGGACGACTGTCGCGCTGGACGAAGCAGGCAGCCGCGAAGTGGAGCAGGCCTTTTCGCTCGGCAGCAGCCGCTCGTTCGATCAGGACCCGCGTTTCGGGGTCGTGGTGCTGGCGGAGATCGCCTCCAAGGCCCTGTCTCCGGGGGTGAACGACCCGGGCACCGCGATCGGCGTCATCACCACGCTGGTCCGGGTGCTCGCGACCTGGACCCGGCCGGCCTCCCCATCGGAGATCCGCTTTCCGCATGTGGTGGTTCCTACCATCGCCGTCGACGAGTTGTTCGACGACGCCTTTACTGCCGTCGGCCAGGACGCCGCCGGCTCGCTCACGGTCGGGATCAAGCTGCAAAAGGCCCTGGTGACGCTCGCAGCCCTCGGCCGCCACGATTTTCGAGAGGCGGCCCGGCATCAGTCGCGCCTGGCCCTTGCCAGGGCCGGCAGGAAGCTCGTGCTGCCCGAGGATGTCGACCAACTGGCCGCCGTGGCCGGACTGCTGGCCAACGACGACGTGCCTGCCGGTCCGGCTGCCGCCGGGCACGCTGCGCCCGCAGGATGCTCACGCCACAGTGCGCGCCAGGATCCCTAGCGGCGCCCCGGCGTCGGCCCGCAGCGATGCGGCTGTGCCGGATACCAGCGTCGCCGTCCGTCGGGTGGCCGCCGCTGGTCATGTCGGGCACGGCAAGCCGCATCATGCGCGCCAACCCGTCGGACCGGCAGGCAACCCGAAGCCTGGTGAGCGGATTATGGGGAGCCAGGGCTCGGCGTCGGCCTTGGGCAAGGCAGCGGCAGATCGTCGGCCCGCATCGCTAGGCGCCGCTTGGCTTTCACGGATGAGGAGATGGAACATGGCCGATGAACGCTACCGGCGCGACGATGAAGGCTCTCGCCGCGACCACGGCCAGGGTCAGGATCGACGGCGGCCGGAGGAAGGGCAGTACCGGGATTATGGATTCGGCCGCGAGAATGACGGGCCGTACGCCGAAGGCAGGCGCGATGACGGGCCCGGCGGCTACCGCAGCGAATCCTATGGCCATGCCCGGGAGCGCAGCGGCGGGGCCGGGCGCTCGCAGGGCCGGAGCGGATCCGGCTACGGCCTGTCCGGTGCCCTGGGGCCGGGCTACACGGGCCGTGGCGGCGACGAGGACTATGGCGGCGGCTATAGCGGCCACCGCGGCAGCCCCGGCCAGAATTACGGTCGCGAATACCGTCAGGAGCCCGGCCTGGGTGACAGGTTCGGCGGGTTCTCCCATGTAGGGGGAGGTGGTGGCGACTATGGAAGCTGGGGTGCGAAGGGCAGCTATCTCGGCAGCGGCGGCACTGGCCAGGAAGCGGGTACCGGCCGCCACGATCGTCCAGAGTTACAGGGCGAGCATCGCGGCCGCGGGCCACGCGGCTATCGGCGCTCGGACCAGCGCATCCTCGAGGATGTCAGCGACCGGCTGACCGAGGATCCCTCGCTCGATGCCTCCGACATCGAGGTCGGCGTCGACGGCAGCGAGGTCACGCTCAGCGGTATGGTGCGGCGGCGCGAGGACAAGCGGCGGGCCGAGGACCTGGCCGAGCAGGTGTCGGGCGTCAACCACGTGCAGAACAATCTCCGCGTGGGATGATAAGGCCGGCCCCATCGTTGGCGTTGAGCCTACCGGCAGGCGGCATGGCGGCCAGCTGCGCTGCCGTTCTTCCGGGGAATTGAGCAGCGGCCGGTGGCAGCGGACCATCGGCCGTCCATCGCCACCGCCAGTGCAACGGCACATTCGTCGCTGAACACTTCCCGCCTGATAGCATTCACGTCAATATTTCCGATATATCAAAGTATAAACTTGGAGTATGCTCCAACGTCGATGAACGTGAAAAGCATTTCGCCTTTTCACTTCAGAAGATACCAAAGCGGGTGGGGCTGCCGATCATGCGACATCTGATGTGGAGATGGGCGGCCGCTGCCTCGCTTCTCCTCGCCGGTTTGACGGCAACCGAGCCGGGCCGGGCTGCAGACGGCAACGCGCTGGCGACGCAGCTCGACGATCGGGTGAAGCTGCATCGCATCGCCCACCGGGGCATGGAGTTCGTGCCTCTGGCCCGCTCCGAACCGGCATCGTCCGGCAAGTCCTCCCTGGGGGTCACCATCCTCAAGCAGATCGAGCTCGATGGAAACGCGCTGGACAACAATTACTCCAGCCTCCTGCCGCTCGACTTTAATGCCAACGGAACCAGCGAGTTCCTGCACTGGAACGGCCATCGGATCATGCGGCTCTATGGCGGGGCCGGGAACAAGATCTGGCAGATCACCAACAGCACCGGCCGAAAGATGGGTTCCGAAGCCTATACCCATCGCGACAGCGCTGCGATCCTCGACCTGAACGGCGATGGCAAGGAGGACGTGCTGCATTGCTGGCAGTCCGGCTCGCAGAAGCTCCTGGTCGCCAGGCGCGGTGCCACGGGCACGGAGATCCGCCGGGTCAGCCTGAGCGGCCAGAGCAACTCAGCCGGCAGCTACTGCCTGATGTCCATCTATCGCCGGCAGTCCGACGGCAAGCCGATCATTCTGCTATCGCTGCAGCAGGCGGGGGGCAGTACCGCGTGCAACAAGAGAAACTATACGGACAACTGGGTCAGCGTAGCCGCCTATGATACCAGCCTGACGAAGCTATGGCAGACGAACACGTGCGATGCCGGCCATCACACCGCCGGCGTCGATGCCGACAATGATGGGCGCCATGAGTATGTCTTCGTCGGCAAGTATGCCCTCGACTTCAACGGCAAGATCCGCTGCACGCTCGCCGGCTGGAACGCATCCGATCATGTCGACGCAATCCGGATCGGCTCGCTCGACCCGGCCTCGCCGGCCATGACGGCCGTGGCGATCGGTCGGACCGGCGGCGGCGCCTTCGACGCCGGTACCTGCAAGCGGCTCTGGAGCCTGCCTTCGACCATCCTGAACCCGCAGGAACTCGCGATCGCCCAGCTCGACCCGGCGCCGCTGCCGCTGTCGATCACGGTGACGCAGCGCGGCTCGACCACGACCGAAAGCCACGTGCTCGACATCAAGGGGCAGGTCGTGCGCAAGATCGCGGCCAGGGTCGTGCCCATGCAGAACGCCGAGCTGGACGGCGACAAGCGCACCGACGAGCTCGTCGCCATGTTCGGCCTGATCTTCAACGGGAACGGCGAGTTGCTCCTTTCCAGCGACTGGTACTGGAACCTGAAGGGAACGAAGGTCACCGAGGTCGACAGCACCAACGAGTACGACCGTTGGGCGGCGTTCCCCCTGCTCTACGATACCGACCGTGACGGCCGCGAGGAGATCGTCACCTGGGGCCAGAGCCTGATCGTGGTCGGCCGGCCGAACTAGAAACGCCCTTCGGCTCCCGCTCAGGTCCGCCGCGCTGAACATCCGAGGATCGGGCTTCAGGCCGATGGTCATGCAGGATCGGGAGCCGGATGGCTCGAGATCCCGGCACAGCCTGCATCTGGATCTGCACGAGACTTTGCAAGCTGACGAAGGGACCGCCGTTGATGGCTCGTGGCAGAGGTTCGTTCGATAGCAACGTGCGGGGCGGGGTGCCCACGCTGCTTTCCGACAGCACCTTGGCCAATGCGGGTCGCTGGCCGGCACCCTGGCGTTGATATCTGGTTGTTTGGACGACCTGCCTTCACAATGGGAGTGCCAATGCCTGTTCTTCTGGTTCTGATTTTCATCGTTCTGATAGCTCAGATCGGCTTCTGGGATACGCTGGGCGCTGTGCTGGGCGGCGTCGCCATGATCGTGTTGCTGATCGTTTTGGCAGGGGCCTTGCTTCTTCTTGGTGGCCGCTACTTCCTGACGAGACGACGTCGAGGCTAGGAGCCTGCTGTCATCGGTCGATCAACGACCAACCTGGTGCCACTGCGCCCGCGGCCACCTCGTCGCAAGGCCGCCGAAGCGGACCAGGCGGACGGCTGGTTCAGACACCGGACGCCCGGGCGCAAGGTTCAGATGCGGGCCCTTGCTCCTGGGGCCCGACGCCAAGTCGCCTTCCTCGCCTCCTGGGCCTACCAGTCCGCCAGTGACGCGGCATGGTGGCGGTCGCTTCAATCCAGCCTCTTGAAGGCTTTGCCGACCCGGCGGCGCAGTTCCAGCTGGCGGGCCTCCAGGCGGCCGCTAGCCTTCCATTTCTTCAGCATGGCTGATGTCGGCGTGATGCTCGCGATCTTCGGGCGGCCCGGCGCCATCACGCCCTGGTTCCAACTGCGCAGCCAGGACCTGAAGCCGGCGCCGGCGGTGCTGCAGTCGATGGCGGGCGCCTGCCGCGGCTCGTCGGCGGCATAGTGGGTCATGAAAACATGGGCGCCGATCGTGGCCGTGCGCTTCAGCCGGGCGAACCAGGAGCAGTTGGCCGGGTCCATGATGAACGGGTTCACGAAGAAGACTGCACCACCTGTCGGGTCCGCGTCGAGTGCCTGTCCGGCGAGTTCACCGGCCTGGTCCAGCAAGCTCCGCTCGCGGGCCGTGTCGACCCGCAGCGCATCGGCCAGGTCCCGCGCCTCGTCGTCGAGGGCGGCCGCCAGCCGCGGCGACATCGCGATCGGCTGGAACTGACCGTCCTGCGCGACGACGGCGCAGGCTTTCTTTGGAAAGCGCGGGTCGGCCATCCTGTTCTGGACCACCCGGATCACCGCGGCCATGCCCGCCTCTCCCTCGCCCGTCGCCTCGGCATAGGCGATCAGCGCCAGGCACCGGCGCTCCTGCGTCCAGTCGGCCGCGGCCACGCGGTCCGACGGCAGCAGGAGCAGGAAGGCGATGATCGGGCAGGCACGGGCGAGCATGTTTGTGATCAAGCAGGTTTGACGGGGCTCCGTCCAGTTCCGCAAGATGAGCGCGGTCGGGAAAGCGGGACGGCGAGATGACGAGGTATGTGCGCGTCGCCAGCGCCGGGGGGATCGGCTGGATCGTCCTGGAACGGCCGGAGCGCAAGAACGCGCTCACGGCCGCCATGTGGTGCGACCTGCGCGATGCCGCCCTGCGGTTTCAAGGCGACGCTGCCAGGACCGTGATCGTCATGGGCAGTGCCGGTGCATTCTGTGCCGGCAACGACCTGCACGACTTCCGTGAGCAGTTGGCCGATCCGGCGTCGACCAAGGCCATGCACCGGCTGATGGACGACACGTTGGCGGTCCTGCGCGAGATTCCGGTGCCGACGATCGCCGCCATTGACGGCCCCTGCTTCGGCGCCGGACTGTCCCTGGCGACTGCCTGCGACCTGCGCCTGGCATCGTAGCAGGCCAGCTTCTGCGCGCCGCCCGCCAGGCTAGGCCTCGTCTACGGCATCGGCGAGATGCGGGCGCTTGCCCGGCTGGTGGGGCCGGCCAGGGCGAAGGAGTTGATCTTCACGGCCCGGGTGCTGGACCCGGCCGAGGCGGCGCGGATCGGCTTGGTCGAGCGGGTCGTGGAAGGGTCCGCCAGCGATGCCGCCCAGGCGATGGCCGCCGGAATGGCCGGCCTGTCCGGGGTCACCCTGCGGGTGAGCAAGCGGCTGATCGATGCGGCCGCGGCCGGCATGCCGGACCAGCCATGGATGGAGGATCTGCGCGAGGAGGCCGCGCGGCAGGCCGATCTCTCAGGCGTCCGGATCGGTAGCGGGCGACCGATCACATGATGGGGCCTTGCGCGTACCTCAGGCGGTGCCGTCCTGGCCTTGGGCGGCCAGAAAAGCTTCGACCTCGGGCCGCCGCGGGATCGGCGCGACTGCGCCATGCCCGAGCGTGGACAGGGCGGCCGCGGCATTGGCGTAGCGAGCGGCCGCGAACGGATCGCGGCTCTCCAGCCAGCTGGTGAGGAACGAGCCGTCGAACACGTCGCCGGCCCCGGTCGCATCCACCGCTTCCACCTTGCAGACGGGGATGACCTCGCAGCGCTGCGGCGTGGCTATCATCGTGCCGTTCTTGCCCATGGTCAGCGCCACCACGCCTGGCCCCATCGCCAGATAGTGCGCACAGATCGCTGCCGGCTCGTCCAGGCCGGTGAGCTGGCGGGCGTCGTCGAGCCCGGGGAGCAGCACGTCCGTCAGCCGGACGGTGGCATCGACAATCGCGCGGGCGCGGTCGATCGGCCAGAGCCGCAAGCGCAGGTTGGGATCATACGCGACCCTGGCGCCGGCATCGCGCGCGACGCGGATCGCGTGGAACACGGCGTCGCAGGCGCTGGTCGAGATGGCCTGGCTGATGCCGGAGACATGCAGGATGGCAGAAGCGCGGACCAGTTCCTCCGGCACGTCCTCCGGCGTCACCAGCGAGGAGGCGGAGCCGGCGCGGCGATAGGAAAACTCGTGGCCGTCCGGCCCGTAGGAGATGAAGTAGATCCCGGTGCTGCTGGCCCGCGGCACGGCGACGCCGGTCCGGTCGACGCCTTCGCGGTCCCACAGCTCGAGGAAGGCCCGCCCGAACGGATCGGCCCCCACCGCACCTATGAAGGCGGTACGCGCATCCTGCCTGGCGGCGGCAACGATCACGTTCGACGTATCGCCGCCAAGGCCCGGCAGATACAGGCGCTCCCCTGCCCGCTCGACCTCGGCGAACTCCATGAGCGGCTCACCGAACGCCACCAGGTCGAACTCGCGCCGCATCGCTGCCTCCCGGACGTCTGCCGCGGGACGCTCTTGAACCGATCGCGAGGGGATGCGCAAGCCAGGAGGTCACTTGAACGCTTGGCCGCATGCGTCCGGTCGGGGGAGCCGGACGCACGCGTCGTCAAGGAATCCTGCAGTCAATAGTACCGCTTGATCTTGCGGACGGCGGAGCGACGTCGCTCGTTCTCCAGCGTGTCGTAGTCGAGCGGCGTCCAGAACGGCTGCAGCGTCTCGCGCTCGACATCCGCCCGGGTAAGGCCGATGTCGCTCAGGACCTCGTCCGGGAGTTGCTGGAGGTCACGTCGTGCTTTCCAGTCGGCCCAGATACGCATGAGGTAAGACAAGATGCCGGCCACCCGACGCGGCTGCATGACCTTGCCCTTGCCACATGCAACATTGCCATACTTGTGCGCAATATTTGCGACCGGGGCATACTTTGCAGTGGACGACAGGGCGTGAGTGGTCACCTGCCGGTTGGTCTCGGCATACATAACACATCTCCAGATGTCTGAGGTCGGGACAACCTCACAGTCCAGAAGATGCCTTGTCGGGGCCTATCAATCCAACGCATAATGTTGATCGGTGGCTTCAACAAAGTTGATGCGAGATCTCGGATGGAGCGCGTCCTCGACCCCGACCTGCTGACGACGCTGGTCGCCATTGCGGAAACCGGCAGCTTCACGGGTGCTGCCGAGCGCGTCCTGCGCAGCCAGTCTGCAGTGAGCATGCAGATCAAGCGCCTGGAAGAGCTGGTCGGGCGACCGCTGTTCCTGCGCGAGGGCCGCGTCGTGACGCTCACGGCCGCCGGTGAGGCCTTGCTGCTGCATGCCCGGCGCATCCTGCGCGCCCATCGCGAGGCCATCGCCGAGTTTTCCGAGCGGGAGTTGGCCGGCGAGGTCACCATCGGCACGCCGGACGATTATGCGGCCACCTACCTGCCATCCATCCTGAGCCTGTTCAGCGAGGCCCATCCCAAGCTCACGCTGAACGTGGTGTGCGAGCCGTCGCTGAAACTGTCGCAGCGGGTCCGCGAAGGATCCGTCGACATCGCGCTCACCACGCGCGGCAACGGCGAGGTCGGCGGGACGATCGTCCATGCCGAGCCGCTGATCTGGATGGGCTCCAAGCAGCATTGTGTGCACGAGCGTGACCCCCTGCCCCTGGCCGTGTTCGGCGAGCATTGCTGTTTTCGGACGTCGATGTTGCGCGCCCTGGCGGAGCATGGCGGACGGCGCGCCCGCATCGCCGTTTCGTCGGTATCGATCGCCGGGATCTATGCGGCGCTGGAGGCGGGCCTTGCCGTGTCGGCGCTGGCATCCAGCAACCTGACGCCGTCCTTGCGTTCGCTGACGGGGAGCGAGGGCTTTCCACCCCTGGCCGACGTCGAGCTGCTGATCCAGCGCGCGGCTGGGCGGCGTTCGCTGGCGCTGGACGAGCTGGAGGAGAGGATCGTCGAACACTTTCGACGATGGCATCGCATGGCTCAAGCCGCCTGAACGGCCACCACCGCTGCAGTTGCCGCAGCCGGGCCGCCGGGATGCCGCGTGACCGCGAAGTCCTCTCGCCCTTGGCTGGAGAATGGGGCAGTACTGCCGTCAGCTGGTCTCGGGGAGGGATGTCATGCGTCTTGGCGTGGGCGCCATGGGTGGCTTGATGATGTCCGGTGTGGTCGCCTGCGCGCCGGCCCCGACGACTTCGGCGGTGGGCGACCCTGCGACCGTGGCACCGGCCTCCGTCATGGTGGAGGACCAGGAGCTGCTCGCCACGGTCCAGGACGTCGACATGGAGAGCCGCATCCTCACCCTGCGGCGGACCGACGGGACGGTGGAGAAGATATACGTGCCGGCGGACGTCCGGAACCTGACGCAGGTGCGTCTGGGCGACCAGGTCGTGGTCAGCCACGCCGCCTCCCTGGTCGTCGCCAGAGCAGCCGCCGGCGCACCGCAGGCGGTGGTCGACAGCGCCGTGATGAGGACGCCCGAGGGCTCCATGCCCGGCATCGCCGCCGGATCGTCGATCACCACGCTGGTCACGATCGAGAACTACGATCCGGCCACCCAGACGGTCACGTTCATCGGGCCGAACGGGACCCAGCGGATGGCCCAGCTGGAGCGCAGCGAGATGCAGGACTTCGCCGGCACGCTCAAGAAGGGCGACCAGGTCGAGGTGACCTACAGCGAGGCGGCTGCCATCACGATCCAGCCCCCAGGCCCCTGACCTCGTGCCCGCCGGTCAGGCTTCCTTGAAGCCCTCAATCGAGGTGGCGATGGCGGTCAGGATGATGGTGATGGAGATCGCACCCGGGTCGGGATGACCCAGGGCACGCTCGCCGAGTGTGCGGGCGCGGCCGAACTGGGCCACCATGTCCTTGGTCCGCTCTACTCCTTCCTCGGCGGCGGCCGCCGCGGCGCGGGCCGCCGCGAGCAGGCCGGCCCCTTCGTTGGCGCGAGCGGCTTCGGCGGCCGGCGCCAGCGCGTCCAGCATCGTCTTGTGGCCGGGCTCGGCCTTGCCTCGGGCCTGCACCGCCTTCTGCCCCTCCGCCAGGGCCACCGCATAGGTGCTGGCATCCAGCGTCTCGACGGTCAGGACCTTCGCCGCACCCGTGAAGAACGTGCCGAACACGGCCCCGGACGCGCCGCCGCTGGTGCTGACGATCGCCATGCCCACGGTCTTGAACAGGTCGCCGTGGTGGGCGGCCGGCTTCTTGTCGAGCGCCTCCTTGGCAGCCTTGAACCCGCGCGCCATTCCGAGGCCGTGGTCGCCGTCGCCGATGGCCTGGTCGGCCTTGGTCAGGCGGTCGGTGGCCGCGATGATCGCGTCGGCGGCAGCCAGCAGCGCGGCCTTGGTCTGGTCGAGGGACAGGCGTTCAGTCATGGACAGGGAATCCCCGAGGCGACGTTGAGCGGGTGGCGGGCATGGCAGCTCGACCGGACGGGCCGCTCTCCACCGAGCCGGAACCGCGCCATCGACTTGCCTCCCATCTCCTTGGCCACGGCATACGACGCCCTGGCGACGGGCGCCACTAAGGATGCCTGGGCGCACATTGGCGGCTGTCAGATCAGGGCCAGGGTTGCCGCCGTCCCCAGGGCCGCGGCCAAGGCGGACAGAAGGGTTCCCCAGGCCAGGTCCACGAGGGTGAGCGACAATGGCCAGCCTCGCAGCGTCGCATAGTTGGTCAGGCCGTAGGTGGCGTAGGCGAAGAAGCCGAACAGGGCGCCCTGGACGAGCGCCTTGGACCAGCCTCCATCCTCCGTGCCCGGAAGAACCGCGAACACCACGATGCCCAGCCCGTAGAGCCCATAGAACAGGATCGCCGCGACCGGGCGCGGCCGGTCCCGCAGCAGGGCGGCCAGTTGCCGGACATAGAAGCTCCTGGCGACCACCCCCAGCCAGGCCAGGTCCACCAGTAGGAATACCGTGACGGTGGCGAGATAGGCGACGAGGAAGCGCATGGCGGTCTTCTCGGGGATGGCAGGAAGATGCCGGCCGAAGCCTGGGCCGGGGGCGGCAGCGTTGCCCGTTTCCAAGCGGACGTCGATGGAACTACACAAGCCAGCCAGCCGCTATCGAACGCGCGCGATCCAGCACGAGGTCCCCATGAACGCTGCCATGACGTCTTCTCCCGACCGCAAGGAGGCGATGAACGCGATCCTGGCGAGCAACTGGTGGGCGGTCGCCCTGCGGGGCGTGCTGGCGATCCTGTTCGGGATCATCGCCTTCCTGCTGCCGGGCGAGACCATGCTGTCGCTGGTGCTGCTGTTCGCCGTGTTCAGCTTCGTCGACGGCGTCATCGCGATCGTGCTGGCCATCCGCGGCGCCAGTGCCGGCACGCGCTGGGGCTTTCTGCTGCTCAACGGCGTGCTGGGCATCCTTATCGGCATCGGCGCCTTCCTGTGGCCTGCGATCACCGTCCTGGCGTTCGTGCTCCTGGTCGCGGCCTGGGCCCTGGTATCGGGCGTGACGATGTTGATCTCGGCCTTCACGCTCAAGGCCAGCCATGGCCGGGGCTGGCTGGCCTTCGGCGGCATCGCCTCGATCCTCTATGGGATCCTGCTCGTGGTCAGCCCGCTCATCGGTGCCCTGGTGCTGACCTGGTGGCTGGGTGCCTATGCCCTCGTGTTCGGCATCGCGATGCTGGTGCTGGCCTTCCGCCTGCGCCGCCACCACGCGGTCGCCTGAGCCAGTCCCGCCTGTCAGGCCGATATGTCAGCCGGCCGCGGCCAGCATGTCGGGCGCAAGGTGGAAGCGGCCCCGTCCGCTGCCCTTGGCGGCATAAAGCGCCGCATCGGCCTCGCGGAGCAGTTCGGCGATCCCGGTCGTCCGGTCCTCCCAGACCGCCACACCGATGCTGGCGCCGACGTCGAGCGTCTCGTCCATCACGACCAGGGGCTCGCTCAAGGCCGCCAGCAGGCGCGATGCCGCGCGCTCCGCACCGGCACGGTCACGGATGCCTTCCTGGATCAGCGCGAACTCGTCGCCACCCAGGCGGGCACAGCTGTCGGCCTTGCGCGCAGCACCCAGCAGGCGCCGGGCCACCTCCTGCAGAAGCAGGTCGCCGGCCTCATGCCCGAGCGTGTCGTTGACCTGCTTGAAGCGGTCGAGGTCGATCAGCATCACAGCGATCTGCTCGCCGCTGCGGGCCGCCCGCTTCATCGCGTGGTCGAGCCGCTCGTTGAACATTGCGCGGTTGAGCAGGCCGGTCAGCGGATCGTGGAAGGCCATGTAGTGGAGCTTTCCTACGGCCTCCACCTGCTCGGTCGTGTCCTCCAGGAGCACCAGGATGGTCGGCGGCGCCTCCAGATGGGCTCTGTAGCAGGAGACCCACCATCGCCCGTGGCGGACTTCGCCGCTCCGGGTGACGAACCGCCGGTCGACCGTGAGCCTGGTCGCCTCGCCCGAGACCACCATGGCCGTGGTACGTTCCGCATCCTGCCGATCGTCAGGATGGACCAGCCCGATCTCGCGGCTCATCCGCCCGATGACCTCGTCCTTCTTCCACCCAATCATCGCTTCGGCACGGCCGGACCATTGGCGGATCCGCCAGCCGCGAAGATCTTCCTCATGGCTCATCTCGATGACAGCCAGCGGCGAGTGCTCGAGGTAGATGCTCTGCCGGCTCAGCGCGTCGGCCAGCTGCGCGTTGACCTGGGCAAGCTCCTCGGTCCGCTCCGCCACCCGCCGCTCCAGCTCCTGGTGGGCCTGCCGGAGATCCTGTTCGGCCAAGTGCTTGGCCCGGTTCTCGGCCAGCAGCTGCGCGTTGGCGTGGCGCAGCATGGCCGGGCTTGGCAGCGCCAGCGCCGCCGGAAGGATGCGCCAGAGTACGATAGCGGTGACGACCGACACGATGCCGGTCGCCAGCTTGATCAGGCCCTGCAACCCGTAGATCGGTTGCCACAGGGTGATCATGCCGACGAGATGGCTCAGGCCGCAAAGCGTGATGAACGCCACGAACAGCAGCAGCATCGCCCGGAACTCGAGGTCCTTGCGCCGACGCTGGAACATGAACAGGGCGGCGGGGATGGAGAAATAGGCCACAGCCGTCAGGATGTCGGCAACGACATGCAGTGCCACCAGATCCGGACGCCACAACAGGCAGAAGCCGTGCGGCATGAACGAAGCGGCGCCGAACAGATACTCCAGGAGGCCTTCAGCCATGCCCACTCCGTGTCGCTGTCCGAGGCGACGGGTGTTAGAGCTGCGCGAAGACTTCAACTAGCGCGATAATTTACGACATACAATTCCCGAAATCAGCGACATTCTCAACTTGCATGCGGCCGAGCGGCCAACGCCTAGTCGAAGAAGGCGGCATCCTCTTCGCGGAGGTAGCGGCGCGCTTCCTGCACCACGAAATCGACGCCCATGCCAGGGCTGTCCCAGACCTCGATGAAGCCGTCCCGCACGATTGGTGACGGCAGGCCCGTGACGATATCGCCCCACCAGTCGGGATCGGCGATCGGGCACTCGAAGGCGATGAAGTTGTCCGGCAGGGTCGCCGAGACCTGCAGGAGGGCGGCCAAGCCGAGGAGCCCGTTCGCCGTCCCGTGGGGTGCGAACAGGATGCCGTGCAGGTCGGCATATTCCGCCACCCATTTCAGCTCGGCGATGCCGCCGACATCGCAAGGATCGGGGCCCAGCACATCGACGGCGCGGCGCTCGATCAGCTCCTTGAAGTTCTGCCGGAGATAGATCTGCTCGCCGGTATGAATCGGCGTCGTCGTGCTCGTGGTCAGGTCGCGGTAGACCTCGGCGTTGACGAAGGGGATCTGGTCGCCGGTCAGCATGTCCTCCAGCCAGAGCAGGTTGAGGGGCTCGACCGCCTTGGCGAAGCGCTGCGCGTCCGGCAGCGTCCAGCCGGGCCCGCAATCGAGCGCCAGCCCGATCCGGTCGCCGGCCACCTCCTTCATCGCCTCGACGCAGGCCAGCGTGTGCTTAAAGCCGCGCTCGGTCATCAAGCCGGTGTCGCGCAGGCCGGGAAAGGCCTGCTGCGAGACCTCCCCGTAATGATAGTCCTCAACCTTGCGGGCCATCGGGCTGTGGAAGGAAATCGGCTGCTTGATGATGGTGAAGCCTTCCGGCAGGGCCATCATCCGACGCAAGTCCTCGGCATAGTCCTCCGGCTCCTGACCCGCGAACGGAAAGCGGCGCCCGCCATTATAGACGCGCACGCGGTCGCGCACCTTGCCGCCCAGCAATTTGTGCACCGGCAGGCCGGCCGCCTTCCCCGCCACGTCCCAGAGCGCCATCTCGATGGCGCTGATGGCACTCCCCCAAGGCTTGAAGGCGCCGCGGAAGCGGATGCGCCGCATGACGTTCTCGACATTGGTCGGATCGAGGCCCAGGAGCCGATCGCGCAGGCTCAGGACGTGCGGCTTGAGATAGGGCTTCCAGAACTCGATCTGGCCGTAGCCGGAGATGCCCTCGTCGGTGACGATGCGCACGATCGGATGCTTGTCGATGACCGCACAGCGCAGGTCCACGATCTTCATCTTGCCTCCCTTGGCCGCCCCCGTCGGAAAGCGGCATCATGATGCGGGAATTTCGGCCGAAATAGCCGCCGCCGTCTCCATCACGGCGCGCAGCAGCGCCTTGCGGGCGGCCGGGTCCTTGTCGGACAGGAAGGGCACGCTGAGTGCCGCGACGAAGCGGCCGTCCGGCTCGACAATGGGCGCTGCCAGGGCGTGGACGCTGGCGCCATGCTCGCCTCGGTCCTGCGCCCAGCCCTGTCGCCGGATCCGTGCCAACTCGCTGCGCAGCTTCGCCGGGTCGGTCACGGTGCGGGCGGTATAGCCCTCCAGCGGCCTGACCAGCAGCTGCTCCAGCTCGGCCGGCTCCAGATGGGCCATGACCATCTTACTGGCTGCACCGGCATGCAGCGGGAAGCGCTGGCCAACCGCGGGCGCCAGGCCATAGGGGCTCGTCGCGGCGGCGACGGCGATAGTGAGCACACGATCGCCGTCATGCACCGAGATCTTGTTGGCTTCCCCGGTCGCCTCGGCCAGCGCGTGGAGGTGACGCTGGGCCAGGGCCACCAGGTCGTAGCGCTTCACGTCGATGCGTACCTGGGCCGCCAGGGCCAGCAGGCGTGGGCCGAGCTGATAGGAGCCATCGGCCATGCGCCGGACGATCTCGCGCTCGGCCAGTGTGTTGAGGATGCGGTAGACGGTGCTGCGCGGCAGGTCGAGCTGCTGCACCAGATCGCGGATGCCGGCACCGGCTGCCCGCTTCTCCAGGATGTCCAGAATGTCGAGCGTGCGCTCGAGCACCGGCACGCCGTTGCGCGCCTTCTGGTCCGCCGGTCCTTCGTCGCTCATGCGCTGTCCGTCCGCCTCATGGCTGGCGCTCTATCATCCCCATTTGAATAGGTGAAGTTCTCATTTGAAAATGAACGTGGAAAAGGCGTTGACAGCCCTCTGCCGTGACTTCATCCTGATATGAATAGCAGTTGTTCATATTTGAACAGCATGCAGGACGATCAGGGTGGCCCACGCGGCCGCGAGCACGGAGGAATGCCGATGGCTGCGAGTGGCCGTCAGGGACGGATCATGCACACCATGATCCGGGTGGGCGATCTCGATCGGTCCATCGCTTTCTATGCCAGGCATTTTGGCATGGAGGTCATCCGCACGATCGACTTGCCAGAGGGCAAGTACACGAATGTCTTCATCGGCTACGGTGACGAGAAAACCAACCCGATGATCGAGCTCACCTACAATTACGGCGTCGAGAGCTACGAGCGCGGCAACGGCTTTGGCCATCTCGCGGTGGGCGTGGCGGACATCTACGGCACCTGCGAGCGGATGCGCGCCGACGGCGTCCCGATCGTCCGGGCACCGGGGCCGGTTAAGTTCGGCACCACCGTCATCGCCTTCGTCGACGACCCGGACGGCTACCGGGTCGAGCTGATCGAAGATCGCGGCTGACCCAAGGAAAGGACGGCAGCGATGGAGTTCACCCGGCTCGGCCGCTCAGGCCTCGAAGTGTCGCGCATCTGCCTGGGCTGCATGACCTTCGGCGAGCCCGCCCGCGGCAACCCGACCTGGACGCTGCCCGAGGACGAGAGCCGCGAGCTCATCCGCAAGGCGCTCGACCTCGGCATCAACTTCTTCGACACGGCGAACATCTACTCCAACGGCTCCAGCGAGGAGATCGTCGGCCGGGCGCTGAAGGACTTTGCCCGGCGGGACGAGATCGTCCTGGCGACCAAGCTCAACTCGCCCCTGCGCGAAGGACCGAACGCCGCCGGCCTGTCCCGCAAGGCCATCATGCAGGAGATCGACCACAGCCTTCGGCGGCTCGGCACCGACTATGTCGATCTCTACCAGATCCATCGCTGGGACCCGGTGACCCCGATCGAGGAGACGCTGGAAGCGCTGACGGACGTCGTGAAGGCCGGCAAGGCCCGCTATGTCGGCGCGTCCTCGATGCATGCCTGGAAGTTCGCCAAGGCCCTCTATCTGTCCGACCGCAGGGGCTGGTCGCGCTTCATCTCCATGCAGAACCACTACAACCTCCTCAACCGCGAGGAGGAGCGGGAGATGGTGCCGCTGTGCGCCGCCGAGGGCGTGGGGCTGATCCCCTGGAGCCCGCTCGCGCGCGGCCTGCTGGCCCGCGAGGAAGGGCAAGAGAGCCTGCGCAAGGACACCGACCTGCTCAGGCCCAAGCTCTATGGCGATACCGAGGAAGCGGACGGCAAGGTGATCGCGGCCGTCGCCAGGATGGCGGCGCGCCATGGCGTGCCACGAGCCCAGGTGGCGCTGGCCTGGCTGCTCGCCAACCCAGCGGTGACCGCCCCGATCGTGGGCGTCAGCCGGAAGGGCCAGATCACCGATGCGGTCGCGGCCGTGGCACTGCGGCTTTCGGCGGAGGACCTGGCCAAGCTCGCCGAACACTACGTCCCGCACAAGGTCGCCGGCTTCACCTGAAGGCAGGCGGCGCGTGCGATGGCTGAAGGATGAGGAAGGATCCCGCGTGATTGAGACGAAGGACATCGAGCGCCCGCCGGCAGAGCATTGCCGGGCCCTTCGGGAGATGGGGGCAGCGACGATCACGGGCACGCTCTACCGGATGGGCGTCCGCAACTCGCATATCTGCGGGCCCGTCGCGTGGACCAAGGGCAGGTGCATCGCCGGCCCGGCCCTGACGCTCCAGTTCATGCCCAAGCGCGAGGATCTCTACGGCGACGACGAGTATGCCGAGCCGGAAAAGCAGCTCCACCGCCACGTGCTCTACCACACCCAGCCCGGCGACATCGTCGTGGTCGACGCGCGCGGCGACATGCGCAGCGGCATCTTCGGCGAGATGATGCTGACCTTCTTCCAGGGCAAAGGCGGTGCCGGCGTCGTGATCGACGGATGCCTGCGCGACTACCCGAACTACGGCAATATCGAGCTGCCCCTTTGGATCCGCGGCCTCACGCCGAACTTCCACACCCAGACCGACATCATGCCGTTCGGGGTGAACATCCCGATCGCGTGCGGCGGCGTGCTGGTCATGCCGGGCGACATCATCGTCGCCGACGATGACGGGGCGGTGGTCGTGCCGAAGGCGCTGGCCCCGCGCGTGATCGCGGAAGCCGCGGTGCACCATGAATGGGAAGCCTTCTCCAAGGAGCGGCTGATGGCTGGCGGCGACCTGCGCCGTTACTACCCGCTCACCGAGGCCGCCCGCCCCGAATACGAAGAGTGGTTGAGAGCCCAGCCGGCGAAGTAGCCGCCGGAAGGATGTGGCCGCGCCTGGACGGCTGGCGGCCCGCGAGGAGGATCGGATGCCGAAGCCATCGGCGATCAAGGTCGGGATGACGCTCTCGGGGCCAAGGCTCGCCGAGCAGAACGCGCGCTTTGCCGCCCAGGCCGGTGCCACCCACATCGTCGTCCATCTCGGCCGCTACGCGCCCGGTCCCGATCCGTCACCCTACCAGACCGGCGGTGCCGTCGGGCCGATCCTTGGCGACTGCTCGGCCGAGCCGCTCTGGTCGTACGAGCGGATGGCGGAGGTCGTGGCGATGCTGCGCGCCCACGGGCTCCAGATCGCCGCGATGGAGAACTTCGCGCCGAACTTCTGGTCGGACATCCTGCTGGACGGCCCGCGCAAGACCGCGCAGATGGACGACCTGAAGCGCCTCGTGCGCGATGCCGGGCGGGCGGGCATTCCCGTGATCGGCTATAACTTCTCGCTGGCCGGCGTCTGGGGCTGGATGCGCCGACCGGTCGGGCGTGGCGGTGCGCTCACCTCGGTCTTCGATGCCACAGCCTTCGATCCCGATGCGCCGATCGCCGACGGCATGGTCTGGAACATGCGCTACCGGGCGGGCCGTCCGGAGGCGCCGCCGGTCACCGTGTCGGACGCGGAGCTCTGGCAGCGCCTGGAATGGTTCCTGAAGGAACTCGTGCCGGTGGCGGAGGAGGCGGGCGTGCGCCTGGCGGCCCATCCGGACGACCCGCCGGTGGAGCGGCTGCGCGGCACGGCCAGGCTGGTCAACCAGCCGCACAAGTACGACCGCCTGCTCGGCGTCGTCCGCAGCCCCGCCAATGCGCTCGAGTTCTGCCTGGGCTCGCTGCAGGAGATGACGACGGGCGACGTGTATGCCGCCACCCGCAAGCACGCGCGTGCCGGCGATATCGCCTACGTCCACTTCCGCAACGTCCGCGGCAAGGTCCCTTCCTACCAGGAGACCTTCGTCGACGACGGCGACATCGACATGACCGAGATCGTCCGGATCCTGCGCGACGAGGCCTATGACGGCGTCATCGTGCCGGACCATGTGCCGGAGCTGGACTGCGCAGCACCCTGGCATGCCGGGATGGCCTACGCGATCGCCTACATGCGCGCCCTGGTCGGCAACGCCGAGGCACTCGGTCCATCCAGAACCGCCCGAGAGCTGAAGATGGCGGGATAACGAGAACGAGGCGCCGATCCGATCGGCAAGAAGGGCGACATCCAGAATGGCGCCACCATCGCGCTGGCCGAGACCGGCGGCCTGGAGCCGGTCGGCGAGTACCTGACCCAGCAGGGCATGACGTTCGACGACTTCTTCCCCGCGGCCCTCGAGACCGCCACCTACCAGGACAAGCTCTATGCCCTGCCCTTCCAGGTCGAGGCGCATGCGCTGGTCTACAACAAGGGCGCGTTCCGCGAGGCCGGCCTGGATCCGGAGAAGCCGCCGCAGACCTGGGACGAGCTCGTCGTCGCGGCGCAGACGCTGACGAAGACGACCGAGCGCGGCCAGCAATACGGCTACGGCGTGGCCGGCGGCGGCCAGGACCAGCCGGGCAACACGCTGTTCCGCACCCTGCCGCTCATGTGGATGAACGGCGGCGGCATCCTGTCGGACGACTTCACCAAGGTCACCCTGAACCAGCCCGAGAGCGTGGCGGCGGTCCAGTTCTATGCCGACTTCTATACCAAGCATGCGGTAGCACCGCCCTCCACGCTCGAGAATGACGGCCTGGCGCTGCGCCGCCTGTTCATCGCGGAGAGCATCGCGATGATCCAGGCCTCGCAGGCGGACTTCCTGCTGATCAAGCAGGGCAATCCCGACCTCAACCTGGGCGTGGCCCGCCTGCCCCATCCCAAGGACCGCGATCCCGCCGTGATCCTGGGCGGCTGGAACTTCATCGTGCCCGCCGAGGCGCCGAACAAGGCGGAGACGCTGCAGTTCCTGCAGTTCCTGTCGAGCACCGAGAACATCGCCTACTACACGAACACCAGCCCCGCCCGCCGCAGCGGGTTCGACCAGCCCCAGCACCAGCGCCCCGACCTGGTCGGCTTCAAGCAGATGCTGGACTACGCGCGCCGCCAGCCGCCGCTGCCCGAGTGGTCGCAGATCGTGCAGATCTACTACGACCACTTCCAGGAAGTGCTGCTCGGCACCCCGGCGCAGGAGGCGATGGACGCTGCCGCCGCCGAGATCCAGCCCCTGCTGGAACAGTGACGAGATGGCCAGGCCGCTCGCCCCCGCCGCCGGGAATCTCGCTGACGAAAGCCGTCCGGCGCGACGCGCGTTCAGGATCGGCGCCGGGCCGCTGTTCATCCTGCCGACGATGGCGCTCCTGGCGATCCTGATCCTCTATCCGGTCGTCTCGACCGTGATCCTGAGCTTCACCGACGCTGCCGGCCGCTATGTGGGCGGGGACAACTATGCGGCCGCCTTCCGCTCGTCCTCGACGATCCGGGTCATCTTCAACACGATCTACTATGTCGCCGGCTCGGTGATCCTGCAGCTGGTGATCGGGGTGGCCGCGGGCATCCTGCTGAACCAGAAGTTCCGCGGCCGCGCCATGGTGCGCTCCTTGATGCTGATCCCCTGGGTCATCCCGGGCATCGTCGCGGCGATGACCTGGGCCTGGATGTTCCATACCGACTATGGCATCGTGAACTATGCCCTGGTGTCGCTCGGCATCATCGACCAGCCGGTCGGCTGGCTGACCAATCCGTCGACGGTCATGCCGGCGCTGATCGCGGTGAACGCGTGGAAGATGTTCCCGTTCGTCGCGGTCATGGTCCTGGCCGGGCTGCAGTCCGTCCCGGAGGAGCTGTACGAGGCAGCCAGGGTCGATGGCGCGCAGTTCCGCCACGAGGTCTGGCACATCATGCTGCCGCAGCTCCGGCCGGTGCTGGTGGCGATCACGCTGCTGCTGGTGATCTGGGGCCTGGACGGCATCACCATCATCTACTCGATGACGGGCGGCGGTCCTGCCGGCCGGTCGATGATCTTCCCGATCCAGATCTACGCGATGGCGTTCGAGTTCTTCGAGTTCAACCGGGCGGCTGCCCTGTCGGTCGTCTACTTCCTGCTCATCGTCGGGCTGATCGCGCTCTATCTTCGCGCCTTCGCACCGCAGGAGAACGACTGATGGCGCTCAAGACCACCGGTGCCAGAAGCTGGATCTACCTGCCGCTGGCCATCCTGCTCACGGTCAGCCTGTTCCCGTTCCTGTGGATGGCGACCTCCTCCTTCAAGCCGTTGCGCCAGCTCTACGCCGTGCCGCCGTCCTGGCTGCCCGATCCTGCGACCTTCGCCAACTTCGAGAAGGTGATCTTCAACAGCAACATTCCCCGCTACTTCCTGAACAGCACGATCATCTCGCTGGGCTCGACGGCCCTTGCCCTGTGCTTTGCGATCTTCGCCGCCTACGGCTTCGCCCGCTTCCGCTTCCGGGGAAAGATCCTGGCGCAGTCCTTTGTGCTCATCGGGCAGATGCTGCCGACGGCCACCATCATCGTGCCCCTTTACTTCGTGCTGAGCTATTTCGGCCTGATCAACACCTATCTTGGCCTGATCCTCGTCTACCTCATCCTCACCCTGCCCCTCAGCGTCTGGATGCTGACGAGCTACTTCAAGGGCATCCCGCGCGAGCTGGAAGAGGCCGCGATCATTGATGGCGCGTCACGGCTGACCATCCTCTTCAGGATCAACCTGCCGCTGATCATCCCGGGCATCGTCGCGGTGGTGCTCTACTCGTTCGTCGCGACCTGGAACGAGTTCGTCTTCGCCCTCTCCTTCGCGACCGACCGGAGCATGAAGACCCTGCCGATCGGACTGGCCGAGTTCTCGTCCGAGTTCGACACGGACTGGGGAGCGGTGATGGCCGCGTCCTTCATCATGACGCTGCCGATCGCCATCATCTTCCTGGCCCTGCAGCGCCTGTTCGTGGGCGGCGTGATGTCCGGCGCGACCAAGGGCTGACAGGCCGGCGACGGCGGATCACGAGATCTGCCGGCCCGGCGCTGCGGGCTTGCGTCGCTGCCTGTCGAGACCGTCGTCCCGCTGGCCCTGTCCGCGCCTGGGTGCCGAGCGGCGGCGCTGGGCAGACCAGCTGTAGCGGTGGTCGCCGCGGATCAGCTTGAGATGATCGCTGATCCGGTTGCGCTCCAGCCAGGCGAACTCGGCTTCGAGCTCGGCCTGGGTCATCGTCGCCCGGGCCTTGCCGAACAGCTGCTTCAGCACCGCGTTATAGGCATGGTAGCCGACCGGCGGCTCGATCCGTCCGCCGTCGCCATCCTCGATGACCTGGGTCGCGACCAGCTGTCCCACCTGCCGGCGCAGCCGGCGCTCGGCCTGAGTCGGCGTTTCCGGCAGGCCGTCGTCCTCCGGATCGATGACGGTGGCCGGCATCGGCTCTGCCGGGCGGCGCGGCTGGATGGTCTCGAAATGCAGCTCGGTCGCCTCCGAGCGCAGCGGCTCCAGGGCCGGGCGGGAGGGCAGGAAATCGAAGGCGTGCCGGTCGCCCAGCGGCAATTCCTCCTGCTCGCCCCTGCGCCGCGCCCGCGCCCGCCCGGACTGCTCCACCTCGACGGCGCGCCGGAACATCCGGAACATCGGATCGTCCGGGTGGTAGATCAGCGCGCGCTGCTCGTCATAGGCACCGCCATGCGGGTCGAACCGCGTGGCCCGTGCCACCATCTGTTCCAGCCAAGGCACGGAGCGGATCTGGGTCAGGCAGGCGACATGGCTGATCTCCGGTGCATCCATGCCCTCGTAGGCCATGCCGACCGTGACCAGCACGGACGGCTCGGGCCGCAGGCGGAAGCGGGCGATCCGCTCGATGGCATGGGATTCGTCGGAGATCGCCAGCGCCACGCCGGCTGCGGCGACCTCCGGATCGGGGCCCATCCAGCCGCGCAGGATCTCCGTATAGCGGCGCGCGGTCGCCTGGTCGGGTGCCACGACCAGGAGCTTGCCCAACCCGCGCACACCCTGCCCCGGTGCGGCGCCCAAGGCGTCGCGGCGCTGCGCCCGGTGCTTGCGGCAATCGGTGAAGGCACGGCGCAGGAGTGCTTCGGCGTAGCCGGTGCGAAGGGCGGTGAACAGCATGGGGCGCAGCTTGTCGCTCGCCTCCGAGAACGAGGTCGCCGCGAAGCGCTCGCCGCTCACCATCCATTCCGCTTCCCCGTCGAGCGCGCCGAAGCGGATCGGGATGATCGAACGCTCGGCCAGGGCGGCACGCCGGTCGTAGCCGATCACGGCCCAGCCTTGCGCGGCCAGCTCGACCCGCCGCTGGTTGCGGGCGAGATGGTCGCGCCGGTAGTTCAGCCAGAGGATCGGCCGCCGGTCCGAGCGCTCCAGCGTGCCGGACATGAGGAGGCGCAACCGGGCCGTCTCCAGCAGCGGCAGGAGGGCGCGCGACCAGGACGTGTCCTCGGCAGCATCGGCCGCCTCGTCCAGGTCGCTCAGCCCGGGCAGGTGATGGAGCTCGTCCACGCAGAGCAGATAGCGGTGCCGCTGGAACTCGGCGAGATGCAGGTCCGGTGCCGCGGCGATGGACTGGTAGGTGGTGACGTAGCCGGCAAGGCCGCGGCACAGGTCCGGAGCGTTCTCGGCTGCCCGCACGGCATGTCCATGGCGCAGGAACGCCCGCCAGGCCGGATCCACGAAGGCTTCCTCGGCCTGGCGCCGCAGGGTGTCGCGCGGCACCACCCAGCAGATCCGCTCCACGATGGGCCGGCCCTGGCCCGGCGGGATCGCCCCCAGCAGGCGGGCGGCCGCGATGACCGGTAGGGCCGATTTTCCGCCGCCCGGCGTGACGGCGGCCAGGATGTCGGTCAGGTGCCGCGAGCCCGCCGCGATGGCCCCGCAGAGGCGGTCGACCTCGTCCTGATGACGTCGAAGCCGCAAGGCCGCTACCCGGCGTGCGGACCGGGTTGCTGAGTCCGGCTCACGAGAAGTCTCCAGCGAGGACCATGCTCCTTGGACGGTCAGCGACCACCCGTGCCGGACCGTCGCCCGACAGCTCTCGCTCGTGCTTAAGCATGCTCGCCCATCATCATGTTGTGGCCGATGCCAGGAGAGCAACTATATGTGGGCGATGCGGAGCGTCAATGACCGCATACCTATTTTCTAGAACAAAATTGGTACGACCCGCAACCTCGGCCGCTGTTCGGCACGAGATCCGGCCTGAAATTGCCGTACTTCTGCCAGCCGGTGCCGGTCGCTAGGAGTTTGGCCTGCCGCTAGGAAGCGATGACGGCTAACATGGCACGGCTGGACCGGCCATCGTGAATCGATCCTAGCCGCGACGAAGCACGACCCCGTCCGCCTCGAAGCCGAGCGGTACGGTCAGCAGGGCACGGAACTCCTTGTAGCCGAGCCGGCCGGGGCGGAAGGCGTGCAGGAAAAGCTGGGGCCGCCCGTCCAGGCCCGGCGCGACCGACGGATGGCCGGGGCCGATCCATTCCCTGGTGGAGCGAAGCAGCGGCTGCTCCATCTTCCGGTAGGGACCCAGGACCTGCTCGGCGACGGCAACCCCGATCCCGTACTCGGCGGTGGAGAAGTCGTTGCCCGCGTAGAGCAGGTAATGCCGGCCCGCCTGCTCCGTGACCCAGATGCCCTCCACCAGGTGCGCCTCCCATGGCTGGTCGTTCTCGAGGACGGTGGTCGGCCGGCCGAGCAGGCGGGAGCCGTCGGCGGCCAGGCGCTGTGCTCGGACCCGCGTCCTCATCGCGATCAGCATGCCGTCGATCCGCTCCCGGACCGCCTGGTCCTGCCTCGGGCGCAGCTCGGCCAGCCGCCGCTGGAAGCCGGTGAAGTCGGAGGTGACGG
This sequence comes from Geminicoccus sp., assembly GCF_036263595.1. Classification (NCBI taxonomy): domain Bacteria; kingdom Pseudomonadati; phylum Pseudomonadota; class Alphaproteobacteria; order Geminicoccales; family Geminicoccaceae; genus Geminicoccus; species Geminicoccus sp. The sequence continues at coordinate 88,614 of NZ_DATAGQ010000139.1, forward strand.
CCTCGATGAGCACCTGCAGGACGAGGAACCTCTCCATGGGCTCCAGCGTGCGGATCCACGGCCAGAGCGCCTGGACGAGGGCAGCCGTGCGCTGGTCCTCGGGCAGCGGAAACAACGCTGCGATCAGGCCGCCATGCTCACGGATGAGTTCGCACAGATGGCCTGGCCAGAGGTCGTTTGTGTCCTCCTTCCAGAACAGATGAGCGATCCCGTCCCGGCCGACGAAGACATGGGGGTCGATGACGCCGCCCCGGAGCAGCGGCTCGTCGGCCGCAACGAAGGGGCCATCCGGCGCGGGCGCCCAGGCCATGCCGATGGCGAGCGTGCGGTCCTTCATCCTCGCCGTGAAGCAGGCGAGGTAGCAGTCGCCGAGCCTGTGGATCTCCGGGGCCCAGTAATCACCGATCCCCTCGCCGTCCGCGGCCCAGCCTGGCCTGCGTTCCCTGGGGAAGATGAACCCCCTGGGTTGCCAGTGCCGCAGGTCGTTGGAAGCGAGGATCGGGAAGGCATCCGGCGCATCGTTCGACGTCACCGCGAGGTAGTAGACGCCACCATTTTGGCTCCCGGGCACCTCCGGCACCCGGATGACTGCCGGGTCGCCGTAGCCGTACAGGATGCCCGGCCCGAGGTTCTCGGTGAGCAGCGGTTCATAAGGCGCGCTGAATGAAGGTGCTCCCACCTCCTGCCGGCTTCGCGGGACCCGCGTACCCATGTCCTGCGCCAGCCTGGCGAACAGGTCGAGATAGCTGGACTGCTGCCTGGTCGGCAGGTGGTACTCGCAGGTCCGCGCCAACCCGCTGCCAGCACTCCCCTCGCCAAGGGTGACCGTCCATGAGAGCCCGCCCTGGCAGGATTCAACGATCCTGATGTCGAATCGGAACGGCGCCTGGGGTGTCGAGGCCAGCGCCAGATCGCGTGCCGTCATCCCGGTCTCCTCCCGCTGGACTAGGGCGCATCCTGGACATGCCTCCTAGGAACGGCCTTGCGCCCGTTCAGTTCGGCGGCACGGCGTTCCGCGCGATCGCAGGCTGCCGGGCCGTTCGGCGCGCGGCGGAAAATCAGCGCCATGGCGCGTCATTTCTTCCCGATAGCCAGCAAGGTCCCGACCGGTCTAAGCGTGGCGCGGGGGAAGATCGGAACGTCCTGATGACCGAGGTTCGCGAAGGGGAAGCGCCGTTTAGGGAATGGCGCACCTGGTACCGGGTGACCGGCGACCTGCGTAGTGGCCGCCCGCCGCTGGTGGTCCTGCACGGCGGGCCGGGCTGCACCCATGACTATGTCGATTCGCTGAAGGACATCGCGGCCACTGGCCGGGCGGTCGTGCATTACGACCAGCTCGGCAACGGGCGCTCGACCCATCTGCGCGACCGGGGTCCGGCGTTCTGGACCGTCCGGCTGTTCTTGGACGAGCTCGACAACCTCCTGGACCATCTGGGGATCGCCGGCTCCTATCATGTGTTCGGCCAGTCCTGGGGCGGCATGCTGGGCTCCGAGCATGCGGTGCGCCGACCGGCCGGCCTGCGCTCGATCGTGATCGCGAACTCGCCGCCCTCGATGGAGCTTTGGGTCGAGGAGGCGAACCGGCTGCGCGAGGAACTGCCGCCGGCACTCCAGGCGACCCTCCTGGCGCACGAGGCGGCCGGCACGACGCTGTCGGCCGAATACGCCCTGGCGATGAAGGGCTTCTACGAGCGCCATGTCTGCCGGATCGTGCCGATGCCCGAGGAGGTGGCGCGCACCTTCCAGGCGATCGAGGACGATCCCACCGTCTATTTCACCATGAACGGCCCGAGCGAGTTCCACGTGATCGGCACGCTCAAGTCCTGGTCGGTGATCGACCGGCTGCACCTGATCGACGTGCCGGTCCTGCTGATCTCCGGCCGCTACGACGAGGCGACGCCCAAGGTGGTGCAGCCCTTCGCGGACAACATCAAGGACGTGCGCTGGACGATCTTCGAGCAGTCCAGCCACATGCCGCATGTCGAGGAGCGGGAGGCCTGCATGGCGCTGGTCGCCTCGTTCCTGGACGAACAGGACGCACGCGGTTGAAGGAGAGCATCTGCATGTGGCGTGAGATCGAGCCGGAAAAGACCCACGAGGTCCCAATCGATGGCGGCTTCAAGGTCGTCGCCTACGAGTTCGGCTCAGGGGACGAGACCGTGTTCTGCCTCAACGGCGGCCCGGGCCTTGCCTGCGACTACCTGCGGGAAGCGCATTCCTGCCTGATCGACCATGGCTATCGCGTGGTCGCGTTCGACCAGCTCGGCACCGGCAAGGCCGACCATCCGACCGACACCGCCCTTTGGACGATCGGGCGCTATGTCGAGGAGACCGAGCAGGTCCGCCAGGCGCTGAACCTCGGCAAGGTTCACCTGCTCGGCCATAGCTGGGGCGGCTGGCTAGGCATCGAGTACGCGCTGACCTACCCGCAGGCGCTCAAGACCCTGATTCTGGAGGACACGGTCGGCGACATGCCGCACCTGATCTCAGAGCTGGAGCGGCTGCGCGCGGCACTCGGGCCGGAAACGGTCGCGATGATGCAGCGCCACGAGGCCGAGGGCACGCTGGAGCATCCGGAATACCAGGCGGCCGTCACCATCCTGAACTACCGCCACGTCTGCCGGCTGGACGAGTGGCCGGCCCCGGTCAAGCGCTCGCTCGACAGCTGGAACATGGGGCCGTACGGGACGATGCAGGGCCCCAACGAGTTCCTCTACACCGGCAACCTGAAGGACTGGAACCGGATCCCGCGCATGCACAAGATCACCGTGCCGGCGCTGATCACGACAGGGCAGCACGACGAGCTGACGCCGGCCTGCGCGCTGAAGATGAAGCTGGCCCTGCCGGATGCGGAGCTGCACTGCTTTCCGAACAGCAGCCACATGCCGTTCTACGAGGAGCCGCACGCCTACTACCCGGTGCTGCTGGACTTCCTGAACCGTCACAAGGGACGCTGATGACGGAGCGCTCGGTCCTGGCCGACGGCTTCGTCGTCTGGGAGGAACGGCCGGCCGACGCGACCTTCGAGGTCGCGCTCGGCGGCGGCCACAAGGTCAAGGCCTACGCCTATGGCGATGGTTCGGAGGTCGTCTTCCTCCTGAACGGCGGCCCGGGCCTTCCCTGCAACTACCTGCGGGCACCCCACCTGCCGATCGTCGAGGCCGGCTACCGGGTGGTGGTCCACGACCAGCTCGGCACCGGTGCTTCGGACCATCCGGACGACCCGTCGCTCTGGACGCTGGAGCGCTATGTCGAGGAGGTCGAAGCGGTGCTGGATGCGTTGGACCTCGAGCGCGTCCACTTTCTCGGCCATAGCTGGGGTGGCTGGTGCGGGATCGAGTATGCCCTCACCTACCCGCACCGGATCGCGTCGATGGTGCTGGCCGACACGGCCGCTGACATCCCGCATCTGCTGCAGGAGATCGAGCGGCTGCGCGCAGCGCTCGGCAGCGAGACGGTCGCGATGATGCAGCGCTTCGAGGCGATGGGGAACCATGCGCACCCGGCCTACAAGGCGGCGGTCGACCTGCTCGACTTCCGGCACATCCGCCGCCTGCCCGAGCGCCCCAAGCCGGTGGCCGACAGCCGGGCCGGCTTCAACCTTCCGATCTACATGGCGGTGCAAGGGCCGAACGAGTACCACTATACCGGTTCGATCAGGGACTGGAACCGGATCGACCAGTTGCATCGCTTCACCTGGCCGACCCTGGTGATCCAGGGCCAGCACGACGTGCTCACGCCGGCCTGCGGGATGCACATGCTGAACGCGCTGCCCAACGGAGAGATCCGCATCTTCCAGAACAGCTCGCACTCGCCGTTCTACGAGGAGCCGCGGGCGTATCGCCGCGCGCTGCTCGACTTCCTCGACCGCCAGCGAGTCTGACCAACGATGCATCGGTTCCGCTTCGTCCTCTGGCGGCCCCTTCAGCTTCTCCCGGTGCTGTTCGGCATCAGCGTCATCACCTTCGTGCTGATCCGGATGATCCCGGGCGATCCGGCGCGGCTGCTGCTGGGCGCGCGCGCCACGCCCTCGGCCCTGGCCCGAATCCGCGAGCAGTACGGCCTGGATGAGCCGCTTTGGGCCCAGTACGCCTATTTCCTCTCCAACCTCTCCCAGGGAGAGATGGGCCGCTCGATCGTCTACAAGATCGGCGTGCTCGACCTGATGGCGAACCGGATCCTGCCGACCGTGTGCCTCGTGGTCGGCAGCGTCCTGCTCTCGCTCCTGATCGCGATCCCGCTGGCCTCGATCGCGGCGCGCCAGCGCGGCCGGACGGCCGACCATGCCATCCGGATCGTGTCGACCGCCGGGCTGGGCCTGCCCGCCTTCTGGCTGGGGATCATGCTGATCATCCTGTTCAGCGTGAAGCTCGGCCTGTTCCCGGTGGCCGGCTGGGGCGACACCTGGCTGGAGCGGCTGCACCACATGGTCCTGCCCTGCCTGACCGTGGCGCTGGCGCTCTCGGCCGTGCTCACCCGCAACCTGCGCGCGGCGATGATCGCCGAGATCGGCTCGGACCAGGCGATGGCGGCGCGCTCGCGCGGCCTGCCGGAAAGCGTCGTGTTCCGCCGCCACGTCCTGCCGAACTCGCTGGTGCCCACGGTCAACCTCCTGGCCGTGAACATCGGCTGGCTGATCGGCGGCTCGGTCGTGGTCGAGACGGTGTTCTCGCTCCCAGGCATGGGCCAGCTCCTGGTCCGCGGGATCTTCGCCCGCGACTACATGGTGGTGCAGGCCGTCGCGATGGCCTTTGCGGTCGCGACCGTGCTGATCAACTTCCTGGCCGATCTTCTGACCGTCGCGATCGACCCGCGGGTGCGGCTGTGAGCGCCCTCGCCGCGTCGCGGCCGGGGCCGGCCAGCCTGCCGAAGCTGCCGCTGCCGCTCGTTCTTGGCATCCTGCTGGTCGGCGCCTGGGCGCTCCTGGCCCTGGCCGCTCCCTGGGTGGCGCCCTTCGACCCGATCGCGCAGAACCTGGCCGTGGCCCTGCAGCCGCCATCGGCCGCGCACTGGCTCGGCACGGACAATTTTGGGCGGGATGTCCTGTCCCGGGTGATCTGGGGAGCCAGGGTCGATCTGCAGATTGGCATCATCGGGGTCGTGTTCCCGTTCATCATCGGCACCAGCATCGGGGCCGTTGCGGGCTATGCCGGCGGGATCGTCGACACCGTGCTCATGCGGGTGATCGACGTGGTGCTGGCCTTCCCGTTCCTGGTCCTGATGATCGCGATCATCGCCATCCTGGGGCCGGGCCTTGCCAGCTTCTATATCGCCATGGCGCTGGTCGGCTGGGTCTCCTATGCGAGGCTGATCCGCGCCCAGGTCCTGGTCCTCAAGCACGCCGACTTCGTGCTCGCCGCCAAAAGCCTGGATTTCGGCCATGCGCGCATCCTGTTCCGCCACATCCTGCCCAACGCCATCACCGGCTCGATCGTGTTCTCCATGTCCGACGTGGTGCTGGTCATCCTGTCCGGCTCGTCGATCTCCTATCTGGGCCTGGGCGTGCAGCCCCCCACCGCGGAATGGGGCATCATGATCGCCGAGGGACAGGGCTTCATCACCACCGCCTGGTGGATCTCGGCATTTCCCGGCTTTGCGATCGTGATCATGGCCTTCGGCTTCTCGCTATTGGCCGACGGGCTGGCCGAGTTCCTGGGAGTCCGCGAATGAGCGCGCCGCTGCTCGACGTGCAGGGCCTGACCGTCGCATCCGCCCGTGGGACGGTGGTCGAGGACGTGTCCTTCACGATCGGACAAGGCGAGGTGCTGGGCCTGGTCGGCGAGAGCGGTTCCGGCAAGACCGTCACCTGCCGGGCCCTGATCGGCCTCCTGCCGGCAGGCTCGCTTGCCGTCACCGCAGGCTCGGTACGGCTGGAGGGACGCGAGATCACAAGGCTCGACCCGGTGGCGCTGGGCAAGGTGCGCGGCCGGCAGATCGGGATGATCTTCCAGAACCCGTCGAGCCACCTGGACCCGGTCATGCGGATCGGCGACCAGATCGGCCTAGCGGTCCGGCACCATCTGGGCCTTGGCCGCCGCGAGGCGCGCGCCCATGGCATCGAGCTGCTGCGCCAGGTCGGCATCCCCGATCCCGGTGCCAGGATCGACAGCTATCCGCACGAATTGTCCGGCGGGATGCGGCAGCGCGCCATGATCGCCACGGCGCTGGCCTGCGATCCGAAGCTGGTGATCGCCGACGAGCCCACGACGGCGCTGGATGTGACCGTGCAGGCCCAGATCCTGCGCCTGCTGCTGGATCTGCGCGACCGGCGCGGCGTCTCGATGCTCCTGATCACCCACGACCTCGGCGTCGTGGCGCAGACCTGCGACCGGATCGCCGTGATGTATGCTGGGCGGATCGCCGAGAAGGGCCAGAAGCGGCGTGTCCTGGCCAGCCCGCACCACCCCTACACGCAGGCGCTGATCCGCTGCCAGCCGGCCAGCGGCGGCGGGGTCGGCCTCCTGCCGAGCATCCCGGGCCAGCCGCCGATGGCCGGCTCGATGCCGCGCGGCTGCCGCTTCCATCCCCGCTGCGAGCGGATGCGGCCGGCATGCCGGGAGCGCCAGCCTGACCTGCTGCAACAGGCGGATGGCAGCGAGGCGGCCTGCTTCTTCCCGGTATCGGAGCCGGTGCTGGAGGCGGCGTCGTGAGCGTGCCGTTGATCGAGGCCAGCCAGCTGGCCGTCCATTTCCGGACCGGTGCCGGCACCGTGCGCGCGGTGAACGACGTGTCGCTCATGATCCGCCCGGGCGAGACGCTGGGTCTGGTCGGCGAGAGCGGCTGCGGCAAAAGCACGCTCGGCCGGGCGATGATGGGGCTGATCCCGCCAACGGGCGGCACGATCCGCTTCGACGGCCAGGAGGTGGCCGACCGCGCGGGCTGGTCGAGGCTGCGCCGGCAGACGGCGATGATCTTCCAGGACCCCCTGAACTCCTTGAACCCGCGCGCCCGCGTGGGCGACATCATCGCCGAGGTCCTGCAGGTCCATGGCAAGGCGTCGGGCGGCCAGTTGCGCAGCCGGGTCGGCGAGCTGCTGACCCTGGTTGGCCTTCGCCCGGAGTTCGCGGAGCGGCGCCCCGGCACGCTGTCGGGCGGCCAGTGCCAGCGTGTCGGGATCGCCCGGGCGCTCGCGATCGAGCCGAAGCTGGTGATCGCCGACGAGTGCGTGGCGGCCCTGGACGTGTCGATCCAGGCGCAGATCATCAATCTCCTGATCGAGCTGAAGGAGAAGATGGGCCTCGCCCTCGTCTTCATCGCGCACGACCTGGCCCTGGTCCGCCGCTTATGCGACCGGGTGGCGGTCATGTATCTCGGCCGGATCGTCGAGGAAGGACCGGTCGAGCAGGTCTTCCGCCGTCCGCTTCATCCCTATGCCGACGCCTTGATCCAGGCGATCCCGGAGATCGATC
>NZ_DATAGQ010000140.1:0-18994 GCF_036263595.1 Geminicoccus sp.
AGATCTCGCCGTTGAAGACGACCTGGATCGTGCCGTCCTCGTTGCCGATCGGCTGGTCGCCGCCGGCCACGTCGATGATCGACAGGCGCCGCATGCCCATCAGCACGGGTGGATCGACATGGAGACCCTGACCGTCCGGCCCGCGATGGACGATCATGTCGGTCATACGAGCGAGCAACGAGGGATCGAGAGGCGCGCCGTTCGGAAGGGTTAAGACGCCTGCGATTCCACACATATTTCTCTGCTTCGCTCCGGAAACACCATGTCGAGCACGCGGCGCATCTTCCCGACATAGATCGGCCGGCTATAGGCGTCGGCATAGCGACGCTGGGCCCCCTCGCTGACCAGCGTGCGCGCCTCATCGTCGGTGATCGCGGTGACCAGCGCCTCGCCAAACGCGCTCGGGTTCGGATCGCACAGGAAGCAGATACGCTCGTCCAGGACCTGGGTATGGGACAGGATATTGGTAGCTACGAGTGGGATGCCGCTCGCGAGCTGCTCGTAGATCTTCAGCGGCGTGTTGATCCCGGCACTGCGCGGCGAGACCAGGACATGAGCCTGCCGGATATAGGCCTTCGCCACTGGCTGCGGGACGCGGCCGATAAAGATGACGTCGTCGGCGATGCCGAGGCCGGCAGCTTTCTCGCGATAATGCTCGACCTGCTCGTCCGTCCCGCCGACCACCACCAGCAGGGCGTCCTTCGCCCGGGGCAGGGCCGCGGCGAATCCTCCGAGCAGGATGTCGATGCCCTGATAGGCCTCGAGCGTTCCGGCATAGACGACCGGCTTGCGGCCAGCCGGCAGGTCGGCCGACACCGGTCCAGCTACGTCTCGGGTACGACGCGCCAACTGGACCTCGTCGAAGATCGAGTTCTCGATCAGCACATGCCGCGACCGGTCGGGCACGAGCGGCTCCGCATAGCGCGCCAGCTCGGGGCAGATGGTGATCACGGCGTCGGCGTTCTTGAGGCAGGTACGCTCGAGCCACTCGAAGATGCCGATGATCGCCTTGGATTCCGTGAACTTGTAGTTGCGCAGTTGCTCGGGAAGGCAGGAGTGCATGTCATAGATCAGCCTGAAGCCGAAGATCGGCTTGAGGAAGCGCAGGAAGAAGACGCTCTCCTCATGGGCATGCACGAACTGGTAGCGACGCGTGCAAAGCAGGCCCAGCGTCCAGAAGACCATGAACGCGTCGAGAAACAGCTTCAGTCCGGACGGCCCGATCTTCACCGGCCCCAGGAACGACAGAGCCGGAATGCGGTAGGTCCGGACGTTGGGCAGGTCGATGTCCTCTCCCTGGCCGTAGCACAGGAGATCGACATCAAAGCCTTCTTCGGCGGTTACCAGGGTTCGGTAATAGACCGAGAACGGCGTGCCCCGCGGTGTGAAGAATGGCTGGGGCGCTACGACCAGAGCCCGAGGACGAATCATCTGCGGGCCCTCTTGACTATCTGCATCGCGATCTGGTCGCGGACAAAATGATAGCTGCCGGCGCGTTCACCGACGGCGGAGGTCCGCGTATCTCCACCCTTCAACAGATCGGCCAGTGCAGCGAAAGGCCGGTCCACGTCAACCGCCACGTCGATGAGCAGCCCATAGCTGCCGGCACGACATTCATGCGACTTGAACGGCAGGGGGTCGCTGCCCGGCAGCACGCGCCGGCCGGTGGCGGCCACCTCCTGGAATGGTTTGGGCTCCGGCCAGAACCAGGGCCGTCCACCATTGTCGCCCAGGAACACCCGTAGCCCCTGCAGGCTGGCCAGGAAGGTGGAGAGGAAGCGGCCCCGTTGGCCTGTCCACTTGCCAAAGCCCCATGGCACGACCGCCAGGGCACCATGTCCCAGCGCCAGCGCCAGGCCTGCTTCAAGGGGCGTTCCGTCGGCGATCGGCTCGTCAGAGCCGATCGCCAGCAACTCGAGGCCCTCGGCCGTCTGTACCTGCCGCCCGGCCGTGACCATCACGCGGCCACCCTGCGCGTTGCGTAGCGTCAGCGTCCGGCCGTCACCATGGAGATCGACCTCCCACCCGGTGGGCGGCGAATTACGCAGTTCCCGGAACGCCGCGTCACGCGCGGTTTCCGTGAACAGCAGCCACGGAAAGGCGGCACCAGCCGCACGGGCATGATCGATGGCGGCGCGAAGAAAGGCATCACGATCGAAGGCCGGGTAGAGATGCACGTGCGCATCCACCAGCGCCTTTTCGATCATCGTACCGGATAATCGCTCGGGCAGCCGCTCCTTGGTCGTACCATCTAACGACATCATCCTGCCCGAAAATCCTGATCCAATGGGCGCGCCCGGTGTGTGGCCGAAGGCACTACTCTTGGCAAGCCGGTGCTCACGAACCTGTGAGTGGCGAGGTTGCACGCAATACTCAAGATTCACAGAGCCATCATGAGGATCTTCACGTAAATCCCTGTTCCGTCAAGTCCCTCAAGACGGGCAGAACAGCGGCCAGCTTCTTGTGGGTGATCACGACATTCCGGTCGGGTACATCCTCGTGTACGACCGGCGCAGGGTTCTGGTTCTTTCTGGACCGTGCCGATCGGACCTGCGGAGCAGTTTTCATGACGACAGCGAGCACACCTGGCCATGCGCTGGTGACCGGCGCCACCGGGTTCACCGGCTGGTACGTGGCCAAGGAAGCGCTCCGGCAGGGCTTCCGGGTGCGGGCCCTGGTCAGGGACCCGGGAAAGGCTGCCGACCTTGCTCAAGCTGGTGTCGAACTCGCCCAAGGTGATCTGCGTGACGCGGCGAGCGTTCAGCGCGCGGCTGCGGGATGCAGCCATGTCTTCCATATCGGTGCCCTTTATCGGGAAGCGCGGTTCGCGGACGCGGTCTATTTCGATATCAACGTGACCGGCACGCGCCACCTGTTCGAGGCGGCGCTGCAGGAAGGCGCACGCGTCGTCCATTGCTCGACCGTCGGTGTGCATGGCGACGTGCAGGGTATTGCCGATGAAAATGCGCCGATGGCGCCGGGCGATGTCTATCAGGAGAGCAAGGTCGAGGGTGAGAAGCTGTTTCAGGAGTTCCTGGGCCGCGGCATGGTCGGGTCATGCTTTCGCCCGGCCGGCATCTATGGGCCCAGGGACACCCGCTTCCTGAAGCTGTTCAAGACGATCCGCGAAAGAAAGTTCCGGATGTTCGGCAGCGGCGAGATCCTCTACCACCTGACCTTCGTGGAGGACCTGGCCCGCGGCATTCTCCTGCTGGGAACCCATCCGGCTGCCATCGGCGAGACCTTCATCCTGACCGGCGCGAGCTACACGACCTTGAACGAGCTGGTGGCTCTCACCGCCGAAGCCGTGAAGGTGCCGCCGCCCAAGGGCAGGCTCCCGATCGGGCCGTTGCTGCTGGCGGCCGCCGCATGCGAGGCGGTCTGCAAGCCGTTCGGCATCGAGCCGCCCCTGCACCGCCGCCGTACCGACTTCTTCACCAAGTCGCGCGCCTTCACGAGCGAGAAGGCGCAGCGGCTGGTCGGCTATGCGCCGCAGGTCGACCTTCGCGAGGGGCTAGGTCGGACGGCACAGTGGTATTTCGATCAGGGCCTCATCAAGTAGATCGACCTAGGCTCAGGACCGCACGACCTCGTAGAGTGCCGGATAGTGCGGGAACCGCTCCCGCCCGTCGGCAGACAGGCGCTGGAAGGGCGGGCTGGTGACGGCCTGGAGGAAGTCAGCAGACGAGCGCCAGACGGCCAGGTTGACCAGGGGGAACCGGGCGCCTGGGCCCAACGCCCGGTGCAGCCGCGTGGACACGAAGCCCGGCTGGCGGCGCAGGTGGTCCGCTGCGCGATCCCAGTAGGCCAGCGCATCGGCCTCGGCACCGTCAGGCACCTCGAACGGGTTGATCAGGATCACCTCACTCATCGCCTTCTCCCTGGTTGGGCGCGGGTTGATGGTCGAGTTGCCTGCGCACGGCCCGCAAGGTCGCGGCAGTCATGGCCAGCGCGGCATCGTCTGCGGCTGTCGCCAGGTGGTTCACCCAATGCACCTGGCGCCGCGAGGCTTTCGCATAGGCGTCGGCGCCACGATCGGTGAGCGCCACCAGATGGGCGCGCCGATGCTCGGGATTGTCCTGGAAGCGAAGGAAGCCTTCCGCCTCCAGTTCGTTCACCGTCCGCCGCACGGCCTGACGCGTCAGGCCCATGCTCCGGGCGATCGCGACCAGCGTCAGCGGCGTCCCTGCCATCGCCAGTGCACCCAGCACCTGCCAGCGGGCACTGGTCAGGCCGAGGTCGGCCGTAAGGGCATCGCCGGCAGCGATGAAGCCGCCATGGAGCCGGAAGACCTCCAAAACGATCTCGGTCAGTGCGGCGCCGGAAGGCGTATGACGATCTCGATCACTCATGACAATAGGTTGTCATGGCGACAATATGTTGTCAATTGTCGGGCTGGTGGTGATCCGCGTCACTGACGAACGCCGACCGTGAGGGCATCCATCCGCGAAACAGCGAACGGTCCGTTGGTCGCGGACCGGCAGGGAAACGGCCATGATCGAGACGTCGCACGCGGCCATGGGTGTCGCGGCAGGCTGCATCGCGATCGCGGGTGAGGTCTGGTACAACTGGACGATCTGGACCGGAAAAACGCAGCCGGATCGCGTCGCCTGGTGGGTGCTCGCCCTGTCGGGAGGACTGGCCGCCGGAAGCCACCTTGCGGTGGGCGGCGGCTGGAGCGTCGTGGTGCCGCTGGTTGTCGCGATCGGCATGACCGTCAGCGCTGTCCTGTCCACCTACCGCGGCGTTCCCTTGGCCTTGGGTATGTTCGACCGCATGGCACTCGCGGTGGCGGCAGCCGGGCTGGGCGCGTGGGTCGTCTTCGGCGTGCCGCTGGTGACCCTGCTGGGCCTGATCATCGTGGATGGCGCAGCCATGGCGATGAACATCCGCAAGGCCTGGCGGCTGCCAGGCTCGGAGGCTCCAGGACCCTGGATCCTGACGGTGCTGGCGGACGTGGTGAACCTGCCGGCCGTCGCTGGATCGGGCCATGGCTGGATCTTCCCCGGCTACCTCTTCCTCATCAACGGCATGATGCTGCTCACGGTCATGATGGCCCTGACGCGTGTCGTTGCGCGTCAGTCCGTCCAGCCCTAGCTGTCCGGCTGGCAGCCCGCCTCCAGCCAGGCATCGTCCTCGAAAACCTCGATGATGGTTGGACCAGTGGCTGTAGCAGCTTGCGCCAGCGCATCGCGCAACTCGTCGGTCGAGGCAGGCTGGATGTGGCGGCAGTCATAGGCGCGGGCGATGTCGGCGAAGTTCGGCGTGAAGGGATGAACGGCCAGCTCCTGGATGTTGCGCTGGCGCATCCCCAGCGCGATCTGCCCGAGCGAGCGGTTGTTCCACAGGAGCACGGCCAGCGGCAGGTTCTCCTCCCGCGCCGTGCCCAGCTCCGCCAGGGTGAACTGGATCCCGCCATCGCCAATCAGGGCGACGACCGGCCGGTCCGGACAGGCCAGCTTGGCGCCGATCGCTGCCGGGAGGGCATAGCCGAGCGTGCCGAAGCCGGCGGGATGGAACCAGGTGCGCGGATGGTCGGTCCGGAACAGCATGTTGCCGGTATAGGCGATCATCGTCATGTCGCTGAACACCATGCCCTCGGCGGGCAGGGCCTCGCGCAGGGCCGTGAGCACCTTCGCGTGCTTGCGCTCGATCGGCTTCAGCGCATCCTGGTGGGTCTTGCGAATGTGCGCGACGCGACGCGTGTGCCAGGGCCGGCCCGCGGGGAGGGCCGCCGTGAGCGCCGGCAGCACCGCGGCTGCGTCCGCCATCATGGCGATGGCCGCGGGATAGTCCCGATCGAGCTGGTCCGGGTCCAGGTCGACCCGGATGATCTTGCCGGGAATATCGAGCTTCCCCGCCCAATGATCGGTCTCGGCGAGTTCGGTGCCGATGGCGACCACCACGTCGGCTTCCGCGAGGAGCGCGTGGCTCTCGGGCGAGGCCAGCAGGGATCCGACATGGCAGCCATGGTCCTGGGGCAGCACGCCCTTGCCGGCCGTCGTGGTGAGCACGATGCAGCCGCTCTTCTCCACGAACGAGAGCGCAGCCTCGGCGACATCGACGCAGCCGCCGCCCAGCACCGCGACCGGAAGGCGGGCCGACGCGATCAACTCGGCGGCCTGGCGGACCTGCGCCGGATCCGGGTGAGGCCGCGAGGCCGGCTTGCGCGCCAGTGCGCCATGTCCGCCGCGCCGCTCGGCCACGTCCAGCGGCACCTGGAGGACGATCGGGCGAGGGCGCTCCAGCGTCAGGTGCCGGAAGCTGGCCGCGAGCACCTCGTCGACCTCTTCCGGCGAATGCACCGTGCGGACGAGGCGGGCGACCGGTGCGATGGCGGCACGCTGGTCGCCGATCTCGTGCAGCCGCCCGCGGCTGAGCCCGCCGCCATCCATCGGGTTCAGCGTGGTCAGCACCAGTACCGGCACGCTGTCGGAATAGGCCTGGCCGATTGCGGTGGCCGCATTGAGGAGGCCCGGCCCGGTGATCAGGCAGGCGACACCGGGCTTCCCTGTGGCCCGCGCATAGCCGTCGGCCATGAACACGCCACCCTGCTCATGGCGGATGCCGACATGCCGGATCCTGGATCGCGCCATGGCGTCGTAGAGCTGCAGCGTGTGGACACCGGGGATCCCGAAGACCGTATCGACGCCATAGGCGGTGAGGCCCTCGATCAGCGCTTCGGCGGTGCTGGGGGCATTCTTCAAGGGCGTGATCCTTTGCTCGACTGGTTCTATCGTGCCTGCAGGGAAGGCAGCGGGGCAACCGCGCTCGGACATCAATCAGGGGGACTGGGGCATGGGCGTCTATCGCGAGGTCTATGAGCGCTCGCTGACCGAGCCGGAATCGTTCTGGGCGGAAGCCGCTGCCGCGCTGGACTGGGACCGGCGCTGGGATCGCGTCCTGAACTTCGACCGGCCGCCCTTCTATCGCTGGTTCGAGGGCGGGATGCTGAACACCTGCTTCAACGCCGTGGACCGGCATGTGGCCGCTGGGCGGGCGGATCAGCTGGCGATCATCCACGACAGTCCGATGGCCGGCTCCACGCGCCGGATCACCTATGGCGAGCTCAAGGACCTCGTATCCCGCTTCGCCGGCGTGCTGACCGCCCAAGGTGTCGCGAAGGGCGATCGCGTCATCATCTACATGCCGATGGTGCCGGAAGCTGCGGTTGCAATGCTCGCCTGCGCCCGGATCGGTGCCATCCACTCGGTCGTCTTCGGCGGCTTCGCCGCCAGGGAACTCGGCACCCGGATCGACGACGCCAAGCCGGTCCTGATCGTCAGCGCGTCCTGCGGCATCGAGCCGAACCGGGTCGTGCCCTACATGCCGCTTCTGGACGAGGCGATCCGGCGGGCGACGCACAAGCCGGCCCGCTGCATCGTGCTGCAGCGCCCGCAGGCGCTGGCGGTGCTGGATCCGGACCGCGACCTGGACTGGGAAGCCGCCATGGCAGGCGCGAAGCCCGTGGGCTGCACCCCCGTTCAGGCCACGGACCCGCTCTACATCCTCTACACCTCCGGCACGACCGGGCTGCCCAAGGGCATCGTGCGTGACAATGGCGGCCACGCGACTGCATTGCTCTGGTCGATGAAGCACATCTACGGCATCCAGCCCGGCGAGGTCTTCTGGACCGCCTCGGACGTCGGCTGGGTCGTAGGCCACAGCTATATCGTCTACGCGCCGCTCCTGAACGGCAGCACGACCGTGATCTACGAGGGCAAGCCGGTAGGCACGCCCGATGCAGGGGCCTTCTGGCGCGTCATCGCGGAACACGGGGTCAAGGTGCTGTTCACCGCCCCCACCGCGTTTCGTGCGATCCGCCGCGAGGATCCCGACGCTGAGCTGATGCACCGCTACGCCCTGGGCGAGTTCCGTGCGCTGTTCCTGGCAGGCGAGCGCTGCGATCCCGAAACGCTGCGCTGGGCCGAGGAGAAGCTGTCCGTACCGGTAATCGATCATTGGTGGCAGACGGAGACCGGCTGGGCGATCGCCGCGAACTATCTCGGCATCGAGCAGCTGCCGGTGAAGCCGGGTTCCCCGACCCTGCCGGCACCGGGTTACGACGTGCGGATCATGGACGATGACGGGCACGAGCTGCCGCCCGGTGGGCAGGGCGCGATCTGCATCAGGCTGCCGCTGCCGCCGGCCTGCCTGGCCAGCCTCTGGGGCGGCGAGGAGCGCTTCGTTCAGGGCTATATGAGCCGTTATCCTGGCCACTATCTCACGGGCGATGCCGGGCATAAGGACGAGGACGGCTACCTGTTCGTGATGGGCCGGATCGACGACGTCATCAACGTCGCCGGCCACCGCCTGTCGACCGGCCAGATCGAGGAGGTGCTGGCGGCGCATTCGGCCGTGGCGGAATGCGCCGTGATGGGCGTGGCGGATTCCCTCAAGGGCGAGTTGCCGGTGGGCTTCCTGGTGCTGAAGGCGGGCGTGACGACTCCGGCGGAGGAGGTCGAGCGCGAGGCGGTCGCCATGGTGCGGGCGGAGATCGGGCCGGTCGCGGCCTTCAAGATGGCAAAGGTGGTCAAGCGGCTGCCAAAGACGAGGTCCGGCAAGATTCTGCGCGGCACCATGAAGAAAATCGCCGACGGCACGCCATGGACGATGCCGGCCACGATCGACGACCCCAAGATCCTGGAGGAGATCACGGCGGCCCTGCAACAGCTGGGCTATGCCAGGACGAGTTGAACATCGCCTGGAGCGCCGCGTGACGGATGACACAGACCTGCGGGCGGACACATCGTAGATCCTGGCCATTCATGCCCGCAGCCGGAGGATCACCGCTGTGTCCATTTTCCGTCGAGCCCGATGCGCGTCGCTCGTTGTCGCGGCAGCCTTGGCGGCCTGCGAGACAGCGCCGGTAGGACCCGGGCGCAGCATCGATGCCGCCCAGTCCTCGATCCAGTTCACCCATCCGCTCTATCCGGACGTCCAGGGCGAGTACACGCAGCGCTCGGGCAGCTACAGTTCCCAGACCGAGACGGCCTTCTTCCCGGGCAAGACCGGTGCCGTGTTCGTCTCCTACAACCAGTCGGCGGGTGACACCTACTTCTCGACGACCGACATCCACGAGATCGTCGAGAGCATCGGGACCGAGCCGGAGAAGAACGAGATCAAGGAGGAGGGCGAACTGCCCGATACCTTCCCGGTGGTCCAATGGGCCAGCTACAGCGCCATCGGTGAAGACGGCCAGGCGATGTCCTGCGTGTCCATCACGCGGAACGGTGCATCGGCAGGCAGCGCTGGCGGGGGCGCCTATACATCGGCCCTGATCATCGCGACCGAGTGCAGGGGACCCTACATGGACCTGGGCGAACGGGAAGCTGCCATGTTGTCGGGCGGCGTCCGGATCCGCTGAACATGGTCCGACAGAGAAACGGGCGCTTGAGGCGCCCGTTCATCACTTGATCTTGCTTTCCTTGAACTCGACGTGCTTGCGCACCTTCGGGTCGTACTTCTTGAACGACAGCTTGTCGGTCGTGCTACGGGTGTTCTTCTTCGTGGTGTAGAAGAAACCGGTGCCAGCCGTGCTGACGAGCTTGATCAAAACGGTTGCGGCCTTGGCCACAGGCCTTCTCCGAGCAGAATGTTCCAGGAACGGACGCGGACCATACGGACGAGCCCGCTTTTGTCAACCTTCGCGGCCGGTTCGCCCGGGGAGCAGGACGCCGCTGCGCGACAGGGCCAGCAAGAGGGCGGCACCCGCCAAGGTCCATGGCAGGGTCCATGCCCCGAACATCTGCATGGCCGTCCCACCGACCAGCGGTCCGATCGAGACGCCGACCTGGATCATCATGATGTAGACGGTGTTCGCACCGGCCACCTGCTCGCGGCCATAGGTGCGGCCGAGCAGGGAGAGGCCGCATGAATAGAGGCTGCCAATCGCGCCGCCGGTCAGGAGCAGGACCGGCCAGATCGGCCAGCCTGCCGCCAGCGCGCCGTTCATGAGGACGTGACCCAGCACCGCCACCAGCGCCGTGACCACGACCGTGCGGACCCGGCCGATCCGATCGCCGATCCAGCCCACCGGGTACTGGAACAGGATGTTGCCCGCGATCAGCGTCATCAACAGCAGGCCAGCCTCCTGCTCGACCAGCCCGCCATCCAGTCCCCAGAGCACCAGCAGCGTGAAGTGCCCGTTCTCCATGATCGCGAAGACGAGGCCGGTGGCGAACACGAACGGCGTGGACCTGAGCTTGCTCACGATCTCCAGCCGGTGGTCGGCGCCGTCCTTCAGCAGCGCATCGATCGGCGACAGGAAGACCGTGACGATACCGCCCACCGCGAGGATGCCTGCGCAGGCGAGGAACGGAGCCAGTCCTTCGCTGCCCACCAGCACGATCAGGGCGGGGCCTGCCGTGTAGCCGACGCTGAACAGCGTCCCGTAGATCCCCATCACCCGCCCGCGCCGTTCCTCCGTCACGATCGAGTTCACCGCGGATTCGCTCATGATGAACAGGAGGGCCAGGCCGGCGCTCTGCAGGAGGCGCAGGGCGAACCAAAGCCACAGGTCGATATGGAGGGGCAGCAGGACGAAGGTGAGCCCTGTCGTCGCCACGCCGATCAACATGGCCCGACTGGCGCCCATGCCCAGCAGCCGCGGGATGAACGGAGCCACGAGGAAGATGCCGAGGCCGCCGGCGGCAGCATTCAGCCCGATCAGATCGGAAGACACGCCGTGGCGGTCGAGGACGAGGGAGAGAAGGGGCTGGCTGGCGGAAAGGACGATGCCGACAAGGGTGGCCGTGGCCATGACGAGTGCGAGGATGCGCAACTCAGCTGCGGCGTCGCTTCTTGCCTCCTCCATCGCCACCCTTGGTTCTCCTGCCCGTCAGTCCCGAGCGCCGCTTCTTGCCGCTTGCCCATTCCCGTGCCGCCGCCACGCTGGCAGGCCCCGGTTGGTGCTCGATCAGCCGGAACGAAATTCGCCCGCCCAGCCGGTCGATCTCCTCCAGCTCGACCGTGACCCGGTCGCCCAGGGCATAGACCTCGCCGGAGAACCTGCCCACCAGCGCGTGGCGGGCCTCGTCCAGCATCCAGTCGTCGCGGCCGATCGAGCCGACATGGATCAGCCCTTCCGCACCGCTGTCCAGCAGGGAGACGAACAGGCCGAACTTCTGGACCGACGAGACCATGGCCTCGAAGCGGGCGCCGACCTGATCCTGCATGAACAGCGCCACGAACCGCTCGTAGGCGGTCCGCTCGGCGACCATGGCGCGCCGCTCAGTCGACGACAGATGCGAGCCCAGCTCGTAGAGAGCCTCGCCCTCCTCGCCCTTCGGCAGCCCGCCATCGCCGAGCTTCAGCTGACTGATCAGGGCGCGATGCACGAACAGGTCCGAATAGCGCCGGATCGGCGAGGTGAAGTGCGCGTAGCTGCGCAGGTTCAGTCCGAAATGGCCGATATTGTCCGGGTGGTAGACGGCCTGGGCCTGCGAGCGAAGGACGAGCTGGGACACGATCTGACGGGACGCGTCATCCTCGATCCGGCTGACCAGCCGGGTGAAGTCCCCGGGCTTGGCGACGTTCTTGCCCCAGGGCAGCCCCAGTTCGCGCATGTAGTCGGCAAGGGCAGCCAGCTTCAGCGCATCCGGCTTGTCGTGGACACGGTAGAGGCAGGGCGCCTTGCGCTTCTCCAGTTCCGATGCCGCGGCGACGTTCGCCGCGATCATGAACTCCTCGATCAGCTGATGGGACTTCAGCCGCTCGCGGGGGCGGAAGCCTGCGGGCTTGCCTTCCTCGCTGAACAGCACCTTGCGCTCCGGCACGTCCAGGTCCATCGCCCCGCGCTCGTCCCGTGCCGCCCGCAGGAGCTCGTAGGCCTGAAACAGGCGCCGGACCGGCTCGAGAACCTCCGTCGGCACGGTATCCGACTGTCCCTGCTCCACCCCTTCAACCGCGGAATAGGTCAGGCGCGCTCGGCTCTTCATGACGGCGCGGTGGAACTTCCAGTGCCGAAGGTGCCCCTTCGCGTCGATCGAGATCACGCAGGCAAGGCAGGCGCGCTCCTCGTGCGGCCTGAGCGAGCAGAGATCGTTGCTGAGCTTTTCCGGCAGCATCGGAATGACGCGGTCGGGGAAATAGACCGAGTTGCCGCGATTCTTCGCCTCGCGGTCCAAGGCATCGTCGGGACGGACGTAGTGGGCGACATCCGCGATCGCGACCGTCAGGAGGTAGCCGCCCGGGTTCTTCGGGTCGGGGTCCACGACGGCATGGACGGCATCATCGAAGTCGCGGGCATCCTCGCCGTCGATCGTCACCAGGGGCACGTCGCGCAGGTCGGTACGGCCCTCCAGGCCAACCGGTTGCGCCTGCTCGGCCAGGTCCAGCGCCTGGGCGGGGAAGACCATCGGCAGGTCCGCCTCGATCGCCGTCATCAGGCTGATCGAGCGAGGGTCGTCCGGGCTGCCGAGATTCTCGACGGCCTCCGCATAAGGGATGTCCTGGCGCCAGCCCGGCAGGACATGGGCCCGCACCAAGTCGCCGATGGCGACCTGCACCTTGTCCGCCCGCAGGCGGTACTCGTGCTTGGCCTTGCGATCGGCGGGGCGAAGTCGGAACCCGTCGCCGGCCCGCTCGACCACGCCCACGACCTCGCGGGCGGTCTTGGGCAGGACGCGCACGACCCGGCCCTCGAACGAGCCGTCCTGCTGGCGGAAGATCTTCACCAGGAGGCGATCGCCGAGCCCTGGGACTGGCCGCTCGAGCGCATGATGCGGCAGGCGGATCACCAGCTCGCCGAAGATCTCGTCGATCGGCCGGGCGAGCAGGTCGCCATCCTCGTCAATCAGGTCCACGGTGACCGGCATGATCGCAGGCGGCCTGCCGGTGATCGCATGGCGCCGCGGCGGGCGGCCCTCAAGTTCCCCTTCGGTGCGCAGGTCGCGCAGGACCTTGCGCAGGGCATGACGCTGGTCGCCCTTCACGCTGAAGGCCTGGGCGATCTCCCGGACCTGGACCTCGCCGCCGGCTGCCTGGATGAACTCCATGAGCTGCCGCCGGCTGGGCAGCCCGGGTTGCTGATGAGGTAGTGGCCGTCTGGATGCCAATTCAGGCCCGCTTCGTGGCGCGACGCGCCGGTTTGGTTTCCGGGGCATCGGCATTGGCCGCTGCACCGACGACCTCCTTAACGGCCGTCTTCCTGACTGGTGCCTTCTTCGCCGCCGTCTTCTTCTCCAGCGTCTTCTTGGCCGGTGCTGCGGCCTTTCTGGCCGGGGCACCGCGCTTCGGCTTCTTCGGAGCCGGGCCCTTGGCGGCACGCTCGTCGATCAGCCGCGCTGCGGTCGGCAGGTCGAGGCTCTCGGGATCGACCGACTTCGGCAGGCTGGCATTGATGTCGCCGCACTTCACGTAGGGACCAAAGCGCCCGGCGAACAGCTGGATCGGCTGGCCGTTCTCCGGATGGACACCGACCTCCTTCAACGGCGCGAGCGTCGCCCGTGGCCCCCGGGAAGGCGGCTCGCTCAACAGCGCAATGGCGCGGTTCATCCCGATCGTCAGCACGTCCTCGTCCGCGCCCAGGCGGACGAACCGCCCGGCCGACTGCACGAAGGGTCCAAAGCGGTTGATGCCGGCCGTAATCGGCTTGCCCGTCGCCGGATCGGTGCCGATCTCGCGGGGCAGGCTCAACAGCGCCAGCGCCGTCTGGAGGTCGATGTCGTCGGGCTTCAGGTTGGGCGGGAGCGACGACCGCTTGGCCGTCTCGCCCGCGCCTTGCTGGACGTAGGGCCCGAAGCGACCGACCTTCAGCCAGACTTCCTCGCCGCCCACAGGCTCCGTCCCGAGCAGCCGGTCCTTGCTCTCCGGCGCACCCGCATCGTTGGCCGGCACGTCCAGCTGACGGGTGAAACGGCACTCGGGGTAGTTGGAGCAGCCGACGAACGCTCCGAACTTGCCGATCTTGAGCGACAGCTGGCCGGTGCCGCAGGTCGGGCAGATCCGCGGATCGCTGCCGTCCTCCCGCGGCGGGAACAGGCGTGTGGCCAGTGCATCGTTGAGCGCGTCGATCACGTCGGCGACGCGGCGTTCCTTGACGTCCTCGATCTTCGCCTTGAACGGGTCCCAGAAGGCGCGCAGCACCGCCTTCCAGTCGATCTCGCCCGACGCGATGTCGTCGAGCTGGTCCTCGAGCTTCGCCGTGAAATCAGGCTGGACGTACTGGTCGAAGAACGAGGTCAGGAACGCCACCACGATCCGGCCACGCGATTCCGGCACGAAGCGCTTCTGCTCCAGCCGCACGTACTGGCGGGCCTGCAGCACCGACAGGATCGAGGCATAAGTCGAGGGCCGGCCGATGCCTAGCTCCTCCATGCGTTTGACCAGGCTGGCCTCGGTGAAGCGGGGAGGCGGCTCGGTGAAATGCTGGGCCGGCGTCACCTTCTCGCGGGTGACCGGCTCGCCCTTGGCCATGGGCGGCAGTAGCCGGCTCTCGTCGTCCTCGTCATCGGCGGACGGATCGTCGCGGCCCTCCTGGTAGAGCTCCAGGAAGCCCGGGAAGGTGACGGTCTGGCCGGTCGCGCGCAGGCCGACCGAGCCATCCACCGCGTCGATCTCCGCCGTTACCCGGTCGAGCAGCGCGGCTGCCATCTGGCAGGCCACGGTGCGCTTCCAGATCAGGTCGTAGAGCCTGCGGCCATCGTCATCCAGGAACTGGCTGATCTCCTTGGGCTCGCGGAACACGTCGGTCGGCCGGATCGCCTCGTGGGCTTCTTGGGCATTCTTCGTCTTGGTCTTGAAGACGCGCGGCTTTTCCGGAAGGTGGCGCTCGGAAAAGCGATTGCCGATCCATCGCCGGCACTGACTGATCGCGTCGTTCGACAGCGCTACCGAATCGGTCCGCATATAGGTGATCAGGCCGACCTGCTCGCCGTTCAGGTTCACGCCTTCGAACAGGCGCTGGGCCGTGCGCATGGTGCGGTCGGCGGAAAAGCCCAGCTTGCGCGACGCTTCCTGCTGCAGCGTGGAGGTGGAGAAGGGTGGGGCCGGGTTGCGGCTGACCTGCTTCTTCTCGACACTGCCGACCTGGAAGCACGCAGCTTCGATAGCCTGCACCGCTGTCTTGGCGGACGCCTCGTCAGGCAGGTCGAAGCGGTCCAGCCGCTTCCCGCCAAGTTTCGCGAGCCTTGCTGTGAACGGCTCGCCCCCGGCGGTCCGGCAACCGACCGTGACCGTCCAGTATTCTCGGGCGATGAACGCCTCGATCTCGGCCTCACGCTCGCAGACCAGGCGAAGCGCCACCGACTGCACACGCCCTGCCGAGCGCGCACCCTGCAGCTTGCGCCAGAGCACGGGCGAGAGGGTGAAGCCGACCAGATAGTCCAGCGCACGGCGCGCCTGGTAGGCATCGATCAGGTGGTGGTCCAGCTGCCGCGGCGCCTTCATGGCGTCGAGCACGGCGGGCTTGGTCACCTCGTAGAACAGCACTCGCTCGATCGGCAGGTTCTTCTTGATCGCCTTCTTGTCCTGGAGGGCCGACAGCACGTGCCAGGAGATCGCCTCGCCCTCGCGATCAGGGTCGGTCGCCAGCACCAGCTTGTCGGCACCACGCACCGCCCGTGCGATCTCGTCGATCCGCTTCTTCTTGTCCTCCTGGACCTCGTAGATCATGTGAAAATCGTCGTCGGGCAGGACGGACCCGTCCTTTTCCGGCAGATCGCGCACGTGGCCGTAGCTCGGCAGGACCGTGAAGTCGCTGCCCAGGTACTTGTTGATCGTCTTGGCCTTGGTGGGGGATTCGACGACGACGACGTTCATCAGCGGCTTTTCTCGATGCGCCGACCGCGCCAGGTCCTGCGCGGTGCAGATCGGGTCGGGAAGCGGTGGCTCATATCATGCGGATTACATGGTCGTACAAGGAGCACGGCTCACGCAAACAGCAGGGACACCCGGTTGCCACCGTGCCGCTCCAAGCGACCAGCGAGCTCCAGCTCGATCAGGGTCTCGTGGATCTGGGCCGTCGTTGCTTGGCACTGGCGTACGAGATCGTCAACCGCGAGTGGTTCCGGCCCAAGGAAGCTCACGACTCTTGCGGTCAGCACGTCGGCGTCCTGAACGGGCGTCGGGCCGGCGTCGTGACGTGCCTTGAAGGTACGCGTCGGCGCCGTCATGGCGGGTCGCGGCAGCCGTGCCTTGCGCGCGACAAGCGGGTCGATCACGGCGCGGATGTCCGCGGCGTCCTCGACCAGGACGGCCCCATCCTTGATCAGCTGGTTGGTGCCGCGATGCCGCTCGTCCAGAGGCGAGCCTGGGACGGCCATCACTTCGCGGCCCTGCTCGAGGGCCAGGCGGGCCGTCACCAGCGAGCCGGAGCGCGGTGCTGCTTCCACGACCAGCACGCCAAGCGACAGCCCTGCGATGATCCGGTTGCGGGCAGGAAAAGCCTGGGCACGCGGCTGGGCGCCGAACGGCCGCTCCGTCACCAAGAGGCCCTGCGCACCGATTTCCTCGGCAAGGCTGGCGTTCTGCTCCGGGTAGACCTGGTCGATGCCGGTGGCGACTACCGCGACCGTCGCACCCGGCTGGCCGAGCGCTCCCTCGTGTGCGGCCGTGTCGATCCCGCGAGCCAAGCCCGATACGACCGTGATGTCGCCGCAGGCGAGATCGTGGGCCATCGTGCGGGCCAGCGTGCGGCCATTGCCGCTGGCATGGCGCGATCCGACGATCGCGACCGCCGGTGCGGCAAGAAGTTCCATTCTGCCCTTGATGGTCAGGACCGGGGGCGGGTCGTGGATCTGGGCCAGGGCATCCGGATAATCGGCATCACCGAGGAACAGGAAGCGTGCGTCGTCCTGCTCGGTCGCTGTCCACTCCCGCTCCATGGCGGCTGGATCTGCAAGCCGCACCTGGCTCGTCGCGATGGCCGGAAGCTCGTGCCATCGCTCCAGTACCTCGATGGCGCTTCCCATGCGGAACAGGAGCTTGCCGAACGCCCGCGGGCCGATGCCGTTACTGCGGCAGAGGCGCAGGCGGGCGAGAGCCTCGCGTTGGTCCATGGGGGCGCCGATCATGCTGCCGATGATGCCTGTTCTCTCCACTCATGCGATAGATTGGTCTGACAATGCAACCGGAGCGTGAAGGAATCGAACGCTACTGGGACCGGGCCGGCCTGGGTCCCATGCGTCCGACTGTTGCTCTTGCCTTGGCGAACTTCTCGGCGGAAGGCCGGACGTCGCCGCTGCGGATCGTCGACCTGGGCTGCGGCGTGGGAAGGGATACGCTCCCGCTCCTGGCCATTGGGCACCATGTCCAGGCGATCGACAAGGAGGAAGCCGCCATCCGGCGCCTGCAGGAGGCCTGCCCGGCCAAGGATCGCGGACGGCTGGTGTCGATCGTGGGCCCATTCGAGGACAGCGCCTGGACGGAAGTCGACCTTGCCGTCTCCTCCTTCGCGCTGCCGTTCTGCCCGCCCGAGCGCTTCCCTCGGCTCTGGATGACCATCGGCACGAGGCTGGGGACCGGCGGCCGAATTGCCTGTCAGCTCCTGGGACCGGAGGACGACTTCGCCGGGCGTCCGGGCGTCTCCATCCATTCAAGGGATGAGGTAGACAGGCTTGTCGCGGACTACCTGGTGGAGCATCGCCAGGAAGAGGAAGTGGACACGGTGACGCCGCGCGGTCGCACCAAGCACTGGCACCTCTTCCACCTCGTGCTCAGGAAGCCCTGAGCCCTCACGCCTTCTTCGAGAAGCTGACCTTGCTCTCCTCGCCACGGACGAGCCGGCCGATATTCTGGTGGTGCTTCACGATCACGATGATGCCGATGATGGCGAACAGCAGCGTCGCCTGCTGGTTGCCCATCATGAACGCGACCAGGGCCGCCGTCAGCGAGGCCAGCACGGAGCCCAGCGAGACGAACCGGGTCACGGTGACGGCCGCCAGGAAGACGATCAGGGCAGCCAGCAGGGTCAGCGGGCTGATGGCAAGGACCACGCCTGCGGCGGTCGCCACGCCCTTGCCGCCCTTGAACCCGAGCCAGACCGGAAAGCAGTGGCCGATCACCGCCCCCAGGCCGACCACGACGGCCATCTCCCGGCCGAACAACTGGTCGGCGATCAGCACGGGAATGGCGCCCTTGGCGGCGTCGAACAGCAGGGTGGCCAGCGCCAGGCCCTTGCGACCGGTGCGAAGGACGTTGGTGGCGCCAATGTTGCCCGAGCCGATGGCGCGGATGTCGCCGGCACCGCCGACGCGGGTGAGGATTAGGCCGAATGGGATCGAGCCGGCGAGGTAGCCAAGGATCAGGCCGAGTAGGTGAGGCCAGCCCCACACGGATGCGGCGACAGGTTCCATGGTCTTGTGGTCCTATGATGCGGTGGGCTGGCCGCGCCGGAACACGACGCGGCCATCCACCAGCGTCGTTTCCACGCGCCCCATCATCAGGCGACCCTCGAAGGCGGTGTTCTTCGAGGCACTGTGCAAGTCCCGCTCGGTGACCTTCCAGGGACGGTCCGGGTCGAGCAGGATGAGGTCGGCGGGCGCGCCCACGGCCAGCGTGCCGGCCTCGATGCCGAGCAGGCGGGCAGGCGTCGTGGTGAGCCGGGTCAGCAGGTCCAACAGGCTCATCCGGCCGTCATGCACCAGGCGCAGCGCCACCGACAGCAGCGTTTCCAGCCCGGTCACGCCAAACTCCGCGCTCGCGAATGGCAGCCGCTTGCTGTCCTGGTCCTGCGGCGTGTGGTCCGACGCGATCACGTCGATGGTGCCGTCCGCCACCGCTTCCTCCACCGCCAGCCGGTCGGCCTCGGCCCGCAGGGGCGGCGAGACCTTCGCAAAGGTCCGGTAGCCTTCCACCTCCAGCTCGTTCAGCGCCAGATGGTGCGGCGTGCAGTCACAGGTCACCCGGACGCCGTCGGCCTTGGCCTTGCGGATCGCATCGAGGGCATCGGACGTGGTGACCCGCGAGAAGTGGATCCGCCCGCCGGTGGCACGCGCCAGGCGGAGATCCCGCTCGATCATGATCACCTCGGCCTCGCGCGGGATCGAGGTCA
>NZ_DATAGQ010000141.1:0-23410 GCF_036263595.1 Geminicoccus sp.
GCACCGCCTGCAACTTTGCCAGGCACCTCAAGGCACTACTGTGGCGGACGCCCTTCAAGGCCATCTGCGATGCCTGCAAGGATAACCCCTCCATCTTTAAAATCGACCCACACCACCTCATCCCGGGACCAGACAACTAGCTGGCAGCGGGGCAGTTAGGGTGTCCGCTGGGACTGAGGTCAGACGGATGAGCCAGTTCCGGCTTGTAGCGTGACCAACTACCTCGTCCGGCGGCCTTTGCGGCGTAGAGCGCACGATCGGCTGCAAGAACCAGATCGTCTGCCGATTCGAGATCATCCGGAAACACGGCGAGACCAAGGCTGCAAGCTGGTGTCAGCGTGATCGTTCCAACAACCAACCTGTCTCCAAGCCGCTCG
Organism: Geminicoccus sp.; assembly: GCF_036263595.1. Classification (NCBI taxonomy): domain Bacteria; kingdom Pseudomonadati; phylum Pseudomonadota; class Alphaproteobacteria; order Geminicoccales; family Geminicoccaceae; genus Geminicoccus; species Geminicoccus sp. The sequence continues at coordinate 378 of NZ_DATAGQ010000141.1, forward strand.
ATCAATCGAGTGGCGAGAGCGGCAAAGCCATCACCATCGGAACGGCCCGTGGCAAGCACCACGAACTCGTCGCCGCCCAGCCGTGCCACCACATCGCCGTCGCGCACACTCTCCTTTAAGCGTTTGGCGATCTCGATCAGCAGCCTGTCCCCGACTTCATGGCCGTACGTGTCGTTGACTGCCTTGAACCGGTCCAGGTCGATCATCATGACACCCAGCTTCGTGCTGGTGCGGACGGCGTGTAGACGGCGCCGTTCGAGCTCGTCGTGAAACATTGCCCGGTTCGCAAGCTTGGTCATCGGGTCGTGGTTGGCCCGGTGGTGGAGCTGGGTCTCCAGCAACTTGCGCTCGGTGATGTCACGGTAGACGAACATTGTGCCACCGCGGCGGGTCCTGCGCGCAGAGATATCGATCCATCGCCCGTCTGCCATCTGACAGTTTCGGTTTCCTTCTCTGAAGTTCACCGTCCGATGAACGAAGTCATCCAGGCTTGATGAATCAACTCCGATATATCCTCCACGAATTGCTGTCGCTCGTACGAGTTCCTCCCTGCTTATACCCGGGCGGATCAGATCTTTGTTGCTGGCGAAGATTTCTTGATACCGATCGTTGCACAGTTCCAGTCGGTCATCCCCGTCGAAAACGGCAAAGCCGTCCGCCATGCTCTGGAGCGCATCCTCTACCTGTGCCTTGGCGGTGGCCAGTTGCAGTTCCAGTTGCTTTCGCTCGGTAATGTCGCGCAGGCAGACGATCAGACTCCCGTCGGCGACCGCATGGCTCCTGGCATCGAGCCAGCGGCCATCGCTGAGACGGATCTCCTGCAGTCCTGATTGGCGAACAAAGGCTGCACCCGTCCCGCGCGCGGGCTCCTGATCCACGTCATGCAAGACGACATTGGAGACTTTCGACGCAACCGATGGATCTGGCCGCGGTCGGCGGTCCATAGCGCCCAGATCAGCGGCCAACGGAAGTAGCTCGCGGTATTGCTGGTTGCACATCACGATCCGCCCGTCCGGCCCCAGCACCGCGAACCCATCAGGCATGCTTGCGATCGCCTCTTCCAGCTGCCGCTTGGCGTCCGCGAGTTCGATCTCCAGCTGCTTTCGCCGCGTGATGTCACGGTTGTGGGTGACGATTCCCACCAGGGCGCCGGCCGCATCGTGAAAGGGTGCCTTCAATGAGGACAGCCAGCCTTGCGAGCCGTCCGGGAACAGCATCGGCTGTTCGATGACGATCGTCTCCTTGCGCGCCAGGAAGGTCCTTTCATCCCGAGCGTATCGGTCCGCAAGATCGGCCGGATAGAAGTCATGATCGGTCCGACCAAGCAGAGCCTCGGGCGAAGACGCTCCCATGAGCCTGGCCGTCGCCGGATTGGCCGCGATGAAGCGCCCCTCCAGCCCCTTGACGTTCAGGCAATCCGGCAGTTCCTGCACCATCGCCCGGTATAGCGCGTTCTCGTTGTGCCTGCGCTTGAGTTCCAGGCAGGTGAACTCGCGCTCGCGTGCCAGCACCGCCAGCGCCAGCGGCGGCACCGTCGTGCATAGGAGTAGAACCTGAAGTTTCAGCGGCGTGATCGACCAGGAGGTATGGCCTGCTGGTAGCCAGCCACCAGCCGAGATCGCGACGGTGAACAGAAGTGAGAAGACCAGGACGGCGGCTGCCGTGGCCGCAGGTCCACGCCGGAGCGCGATCCAGAGCAGGATCGGCGTGAACAGGCCGGGTGAAGGGAAATGCCACGCAAACGCCAAGGCGACCAGTGCACCGACAGCCAGTAGAATGAGGAACGCTTCCAGGGCCTGCCGGCGGAGGGACTGCCTAGTGTAAGGATGGAGGAGCTTGGGGCCCTCCGCGAAGGTCAGTCCCAATGGTAGGCCCAACCACATACCGGCGGTCTCGCCGCTGAACCAGCCCAGCCACAACTCGCCGCGAGAGACCTCCTGAAACGCCGGCAGCAACAGACTGGCCATGCTGGCACCGACAGCGGCCACCATCGCCCCAACCAGGAATATGATCCGGAGGTCCTTCAGCCGAGTAAGTTCGAAGACTTGGCCGCCTAGTCGCAACAGCAGATACACTCCCAGGGCGATCTCCAGGAAGTTGAGACAGCCCAACAGTGCAGCCGTCGCAAAGGAATCGCCGTAGATCATGTGTGCAGCGACGGCAGAGCCGCCGCAGCCTGCAATAGCGGGCCAGTACGGACGGCCCATCCAGCCCGCCAGGAGGCCCACGACCAGTCCGTTGGCTGGCCAGATCACCGCCATGGCGCCCGCCTCGCCGGTCAGCCCGAGGCCAAGCAGCGCCGACGCTAGGTATGCAAGAACGACGATCGGCAGCGCTTAACGGCGGAGAAAATCGCGTGAGAGATGATGCATGTCCGGTTCCGGCGCGCCAAACTCTGTGCCGGGCAAGCATGCGACCACCACTATTAACAGAATCCTACCCGGCCGTGACTATCGTCGGTTCAAGCCGAAAATGCACACGGGGCTTCGCCTTGCGCCCGACACGGCCGCCCCTGGTCTGCCACGTCGGGGATAGCAGGCACCCTCAAGCGATGCAGGGCGTCCATCGCATCCCGGCAAAAGCCGGACCAGGCTGCTCAAGTAGTTCGGTACGCATCCGGCAGGCGCTGACCCTGGGCCGACCGAGAGGTCCAGCCTCTTGCCATCCCCCGCACCTGTACGGAACCGGGGAGGATGCCATCCTGTCATCGTCGATCGGGATTGACTGACTTGGCGGCTTCCCAGCTCCGCTGGACAGGCGTGGAAGCCGCGACCGTCGACGTTCGGTCGGCTCAGCGCTTGTGCGTCTGACCGAACAGGATCTTCTTCTCGTCCTCGTCGATCGGCTTGCCGAGCGTGGGGTTGATCTTCGGCCCGATCTCGTAGGCTCGCACCGTGGCGGGGCGCGCCTTGATCTTGTTGAACCAGCGCTGGAGATGAGGGAAGTCCTCCAGGGCCTGACCCTGGTTCTGGTGCGGAACGATCCAGGGATAGGCTGCCATGTCGGCGATCGAATACTCTCCACCAATGAACTCGCGATCCGCAAGTCGCCTGTCGAGCACGCCGTAGAGGCGGCCGGTCTCTTTCACGTAGCGGTCGATCGCATAGGGGATCTTCTCTGGCGCATAGATCGAGAAATGATGGTTCTGACCGGCCATTGGACCCAGGCCGCCCATCTGCCAGAACAGCCACTGCAGCACGTCGTAGCGGTCGCGCGGCTCCGTCGGCAGAAAGCGTCCGGTCTTGTCCGCAAGATACATCAGGATGGCGCCGCTCTCGAACACGCTGATCGGGCTGCCGCCGTCGGCCGGCTCATGATCGACGATAGCCGGCATGCGATTGTTCGGCGCGATCGCCAGGAACTCCGGCGCGAACTGGTCGCCCTTGCCGATGTTGATCGGCTTGACCTGATAGGTCAGTCCCACCTCTTCCAGAAACATCGTTACCTTGTGGCCGTTCGGAGTCGGCCAATAGTAGAGATCGATCATGTGTCCGTCCGTGCTCTAGGATGCGCTAAACACACGTGGGTGGGCGCTGCCCAAGCGGCAAGCATTCCTTGATCAAAGGATGATCTACCTTCGCTTGAGGACGCTGGCGTCGACCTTGCGCCCGGCCAACATGCCGAACATTGCACCCAGGGTAATGGCCGTCGCCATTGGACGGGCCGTGCCGTCGTGCAGGATGCCGACGAGGCCCGAGGCGATGGCTGCCAGCGAGAACTGCATGGTGCCAAGCAGGGCCGATGCGGCGCCCGCCCGATCGGGAAACGACGCCATGGCGATCGCCGACGTGTTCGGCATCAACAGGCCCAGGCTGGCAATGCACACGAACAGAGGCGCGAGGGTGAGAACCAGGCTGTGCGTGCCGGACCAGGCCACTGTCAGCAGAACGAGGCAGGCCAGTATCTGCACCAACCCCGCCGTCCGGATCATGCGCGCCGGGTCCACCTTGCGGGCGATCCGGGCGTTGATCTGGGCGACAATCACGAAGCCCATGGCGTTCGCCCCAAACACCCAGCCGAAATGACGTTCGGGGATGCCGTACATCTCGATCAGGACGAATGGCGCGCCGGCAATATAGGCGAACATGCCGGCAATCGCGCAGCCGCCTGCGAGCGATGGCATGAGGAACCTACGGTCCCGGATCAGGCCCACATAGGTCGCGAGGACCGCACCAGGTGCCAGCGATCGGTGCATGGAAGGAGCCAGGCTCTCAGGCAGTCGCAAGATGACGGCCAGCAGGCAGCCGCCGGCGAAGATCGCCAGGAACCAGAATACCGATTCCCACCCGACCGTGACCAGTAGCTGGCCGCCCAGAAGCGGCGCAAGGATCGGTGCCAGACCTGTAACCAGCATCAGAGCTGCGAAGATGGGGATGGCCTCGCTTGCCGGGAATACGTCCCGCACGACTGCCCGAGCGATCACCACCGATGCACAAGCAGCCAATCCCTGTACGAAGCGGAGCATTGCCAGGGCCGTGATCGAGGGGGCCATCGTGCAGGCGATCGAGGCTGCCATGAACAGGACCAGACCCACCATCAGTGGCCTGCGGCGGCCATATCGATCGGCCAGTGGCCCCCAGAATGCCTGGCCGAGCGCAAAGGCGAGAAAAAAGGCCGCGAGCGTGGTCTGCACATGCCCGGTATCGGTCACGAACACCTGGGCCAGCGTCGGGAATGCCGGTAGGTACATATCGATCGCCAGGGGAGCGAACGCGGTGAGGGCGCCCAGGACGATGATCAGCTCTGTTCTTCGGCTGGCCAGGCCTGACTTGGACATCGCAGGCGATTGCACGGGTTCTTCCGTCGAATGAGCGTGGACCCGCTAGAACCTAGAGCGGGTGCATGATCACGACCACCCATCGCGCCACGAACCAGACCTGCGGCGAGACCGGTCGCCCGTGGTACAAAGATGTGCTCTGGATGGGCAATGCCGTACCGGAAGGAAAACGCCTCCATGTCCGACGACCATGTCTATGAGCCGCAAAACGGACACGGACTGCCGCACGACCCGTTCAATGCGATCGTGGCTCCAAGGCCGATTGGCTGGATCTCGTCGCGAGATCAGGTGGGCAGGTTGAACCTTGCGCCCTACAGCTTCTTCAATGCCTTCAACTACCGGCCGCCCATCATCGGATTCTGCTCCATCGGCCGCAAGGACAGCCTCCGCAATGCCGAGGAGACCGGCGAGTTCTGCTGGAACCTCGCGACCGAGGCCCTGATCGATCAGGTCAACCTTACGAGTGCACCGGCACCGGCAGACGTGGACGAGTTCCAGCTGGCCGGCCTTCCTCCGGCGCCCTCCCGGCTCATCAAGGCCCCATTCGTGAAGGAGAGCCCCGCCTCGTTCGAGTGCCGCACGACACAGGTCGTCCAGCTGCGGCGGGCGGACGGAGAGGCGGTCGAGACCTGGATGGTGTTCGGCGAGGTCGTGGTCGTCCGGATCGACCGGACGCTCCTCAAGGACGGTATCTACGACACGGCCAGCGGCCGCCCGCTACTCCGAGGCGGCGGACCCGCCGACTTCTTCGGCATCAGCCATGACGGCCTGCGACAGAAGTTCCGGCCCAACTGGCCGCTCGGGAGCTAGCTCGTCGAACTGCACCAACGCCACCGGGCTTCGCGTGGGCTCTCCGGCGATGGAACAGGCGCGCCCGTTCCATCGCCGGAGAGCCCACGACCGAATCAGATGCACCGCCGTGCATGAACACTGTGTCGACGGAGCGGTCGGCATTGGCCTGGTAACTGCTGCCGAACAGGCCGCAACTCCTGCGGACGTCGTCGCTGTCGCAACCGATCGAGCCGACGCCAACCGAGTTGCGCCTTCTTGACGTGAAGCCTTCCAAAGGCTGCCGTCAGGGGGTGGGCGGCAGGAAGGGCCAGACCCCGAGACGACGTGCTCAGCCCGTCAGCCTGAAGGATGGTCGCAGGCGGATGCCTGCAAGAGACCCCGCGAAGGCCATCGCGAACCAGATCCAGCCGTGCAGGCTGCCGGATGCGATGCCGCCCAGCAGAGCACCGATATTGCAGCCCGACGAAAGACGCGCACCGTAGCCCATCAGGAGGCCGCCCACGATAGCAGCCACCATTGAGCCCACGGACAGATCCACCTTCGGCGCGAACTTGCCGGCGAGACCGGCAGCCATCATCGCGCCAGCGATCAGGCCGATATCCATCGCCGAGATCGGGTGGGCGAACAGGCTCGCCCGGAGTTGCGCCTGGGAGCCAGGAGAGGACCAGGCCTGCCATCCGGCAACATCGACACCTGCCAGGGCCAGGGCCTTGGCTCCCCAGATGGCAAATGCTCCCGTGATTCCCCAGGGATGGCCAGCGACCAGGAGCGTCACCAGGGAAAGTCCCGCCAAGGCCAGCGAGCCCCAGAGCAGTGGCCAAGGACCGGTCAGCAGCCTCGCCGGCGAGGCTGCTGACCCGAGGGGGGCGAGACGGCCGGTCCTCTTCAGCTCCCTTCGGCCTGCCAGGAAGGCGAGTATGCCCAGCACGGCGAGGGTGCACGCCAGTGTCGGCAGCACACCCAGGGTCTGCCAGAGCACGATACCCTCGACACTTGGCAGCTGATTCCAGGCCGGTGCATGAGCGACACCCAACATCGAGCCGGCAACAAACGCAATCAGGGTGACGAGCATGCGGACGCTGCCGCCTCCGACCGTGAAGAGGGTTCCAGAGCCGCAACCCCCGCCCAGCTGCATGCCGAGGCCGAAAAGGAACGCGCCGGCCAGGAGTGGGAGGCCGATAGGGACGACAAAGCCGTTCACAGGATGGCCGGCGATGCTGCCCACCGCAATCACTGGCACGAGGAGACAGGTGGTGATGGCCAGCAGAAGGAACTGGGCGCGCAGCGATGCACTCTTGCCCTCGCGGACGAAGGCGCGCCACCCGCCGGTGAAGCCGAAGGACGCGTGGTAGAGGGCGACGCCAAGCAATGCCCCGGCGACGACCAGGACGCCGTTGCGGACCGACGTCACATTGCCGGCGTAGAGAGACGCCAGGACGATGAACGCGCCTGCCAACGTGAAGGCAAGTCGGTCGACAACCCGATACCCCTGCGGTTCAGGCGGGGGCATGTAGCCCGCGAACGAGGCCATCAGTTCACCGTCCGGTCCGCACCGATCTCAGTCTGCTCGCCTTCCACCTTTGCCCACTCATACATCGAGCCGTCATACATGCGCACGGACGGATCGTTGCCGACCTTGTTCAGGAGGAACCAACCGATCGAGGCCCAGTGTCCGGTGTTGCAGAAGGCGATCTTCTCGCCGGATGGCTGCAGGTCGAGCTTCGCCAGCAGGGCATCCAGTTGCGGCTCCTCGATCGCGTCGTTGCCGTCGAGGACCACCACGTCGTGAGGAAGGCTATAGGCGCCGGGAATGGTCCCGGCGATCCCGACATTGGGAGGAGTGACCTCGCCCGTATATTGGCCCTCCGGCCGGGCATCGACCAGCGGGATGCCGGTATCGAGGGCCACCTTCACATCGTCCAGTGATGCCACCAGATCCGGGCGGAAATCGGCCTTGAAGATGGCGGGCTCCGGCGTCTGGCCAGCTCCGGTCTCGACTGGTCCACCTGCTGCGACCCAGCCGGCATGACCTCCCTCGAGGATCGACACGTTCTCGTGGCCCATCACGTCGAAGGTCCAGAACACACGGGTCGACGCCCCGAAGTCGCTGGAGGTCTTGCCGTGGCCGACGATCACGACGTGGTCGTCGTTGTCGATCCCAAGACGGCCGATCAGTGCCTCCACCTCCGCTACCGGCGGCAACATGCCGACGATGCGGCCGCTCGTGGTCCGCCATCCACCCTTGGCATAGTCGGAATGGATCGAACCGGGAACATGCCCTTCCGCGAACAACGCTGCGGAAGAACCATCTTCCGCGTCGCGGATGTCGAGGACAACCACATCCTGCCGTTCCAGCCGCTGTGCCAGCCAGGCAGAGTCGACGAGTGGCTCGGCAGCCCCGGCCAACGCCGTGGAGGAGACGAAAACGGCCGAAGCGGCCAGGAACACGTGGCGTGACATGAAGGGCAACTCCGGCAACGCATATCACACCGCATGTGGTTGCCGACTGCACTCATGTCAAATCAAAGGGACTACATAATAATACTGTATTTATGTCCTTGCTTCACCTTCCGAGAGGTCAGCGCCGTCCTTCTCGCCACCATGCAAACACCGTCGTGCCGAGCAACAGGGCCAGGGCCAGCCATGGGGGCATCAGGGGGACCAGGTCCGTTCGCTGAACCCGGTAGGCGGCATGGTCGATCAGGCCCATCCAGCCGCGGCCAGCCGTCTGACGCCCTTCGCCGACCCGCCGAACGTCGGGTACGGGCCCATCGGCCGTCCAGTTGATCGTGCCACCGGTTGCCCGCACGATCGGCTCAAGCGCATCGGCCGTGGCCGTCACGGCCTCGCCCTCGATGCGTGCCACAGGTAGCGGCGAAGCGAAGGAGACGTTGGTCCCATCGTCAATCCGCCACAAGCCTCCTTCGTCCGCAGCGATCTCGGCGCGGGCGACGCCCGTGGCATCAGGAACGAGGGTCAACCGCTGCACGGCACCGGAGGGTGAGGTGACCGTCACCTCATGGGGCGATTCGACAAGCGAGTGGCGCTCGATCGTGAGACGACGCTCCGCACCCGACGCAACCAGATCCTCTTCTTCGAGTTCCGGCTCCTTCATCAGCCAATGGACCAGCCGGCGCAGCAGCAAGCTCTGCGGACCGCCGCCTTCATAGCCTCGCGCCCAGAGCCAGGCATGGTCGGACAAGAGCTGCGCGACCCGGCCTTCGCCTTGACGCTTGAGGAGCAGCAACGGCTGTTCGGCGACACCGGCCATGACCACGGTGGCATCGCCGGGATCCACCGCCACCTGCCTGAACCAGCGGCCCCAGCGGCGTCCGTCGGCATCGAGCCCGCGCGTCACAGGGTGACGGCGGCCGAGTTCGGTCAGGCTGGGAGTAAACGGCAGCTCGGAGACGTCGCCAGTGGGTGCACCCGGCAGGACACGGGCGAGCGGCGTGCGGAACAGGGACGAGGTCCCTGCGAACTCCGGACCGGCCGCTTCGAGCAGGGCCCCGCCGCGCTCCACCCAGGCCGCGACATTATCCAGGTAGATCGAGGGAAGCAGGCCCCTGCGCGCGTAACGATCGAAGATCACCAGGTCGAACTGGTCGAGCTTCTCCTCGAACAGTTCACGCGATGGAAATGCGATCAGGGCCAACTCGCGAATGGGCGTACCGTCCTGCTTTTCGGGCGGGCGCAGGATCGTGAAGTGGACGAGGTCGACCGCGGCGTCAGCCTTGAGCAGGTTGCGCCAGACCCGCAGGCCCGGATAGGGCTGGCCAGATACCAGCAGCACGCGCAGCCGGTCGCGTACGCCGTTGACGAACACCACCTGCCGGTCGTTCTGCGCCGTGATCTGGCCTTCCAGCGGATCGACCTCCACTTCGACGGCCGCCTGCCCCCCACGCTCCAACCGGAACGGTATCTCCGTGGACTGGCCGGGGATCAGGGTCGTGGTGGTGAGGACCTCGCCATTGATGGACAGGCGCAGCGGCACCGGCGCCGTACCGTTGCCGGGCTCATCCTCGACCCGCAGGGTGAGGGTCTGCGGCTCGCCCACCATGGCATAGGTAGGAGCCCGCTCGACCATCAGCCGACGGTCGGTCTCGCCGGGCCTGCCCGTCAGCAGCACATGAAGAGGCGCCTGCAGGCCCGTGCTGGCGGGATCCTGTGGTACATCATGCACGCGGCCGTCCGTGACGACGACCACACCTGCCAGACGCTGCCGGTCGACTTCTCCGAGTGCCTGGTCGAGCCGGTCGAACAGCGCCGTTCCGCGATCAGGATCCGCCTCGAGGACCACCTCGCGCACATCGAGGTCGGTAACGTTGCCCAACCGGGCCCGAAGCGCGGCGACCGCCTGATCGGTCCGTGCGGCCCGATCGTCGATCTCCTGGCTAGGGCTGCGGTCCGTCACCAAAAGCAGCTCGTCCGGCAGCCGCTCGCGCTCCTCGGCGATGATCGACGGCCCAGCCAGAGCCGCCAGCACGACGGCCAGTGCCAGGCCACGCCAGCCAATCCCGGAGGAGCGCCGCCAGATGCCGAGTGCAATCGCCAGCACGCCAAGCACGGCGCCGACGGCGATGACCCACCATGGCAGCAGGGGATCGAAGACTAGGTCGACACCGGTCATTGGCCGAGACGCTCCAGAAGGGCAGGGACGTGCACCTGATCCGTCTTGTAGTTGCCGGTGAGGGCGTACATCACGATGTTGACGCCCACCCGCCTTGCCGTCTCCCGCTGTTCTTCTCCGCCGGGCGTCACAGGCAGCAGATAGTCGCCATATCTGTCGACGGCCCAGGCGCCCGCCCAATCGGACGAGCCGACGATGACGGTCGAGACTCCGTCGTTCACCTGGCCACGCGGCGTGTCTACCCAGAGGGTGCGAGCGCCAAATCGGCCGGGAAAGTTCGGAAGGAGATAGAAGGAACGTCCAAGCGCGTGGTCCGGGTCGACCGGCGAGAGCGCCGGCAGGTCCAGCTGGCTGAACAGCTGCGCCAAGCGGTCAGCGCCTGGCCCCGGCTCGTCGGTCAGGGTCCTGGCCGCATCGCCCGTGTCGAACACGATCATGCCGCCCTGCCTGAGATAGGTACCGATCTTGCGGACGGCCTCCTCGGACAGGTCAGGATGCTCGGGCGGAACGGGCCAGTAGAGCAGCGGATACAAGGCGAGGTCGTCGGCCTCGACATCCACCGCCAATGGCTCCTCCGCGTCTACCGAGGTGCGATCTCGCAGGACCAGGGACAGGCCTTCGAGGCCTGCCGCCGACACTTCGTCCACATCCTGGATTCCCGTCCGCACCCAGGCCAGCCGCGTGACTTCGGTAGCCTCCAGCGCCCGAACGTCGTCGGCTGCCGCTGGCAGGGCGAATGCGGCGGCCAGCAGAAGGGCTGCTGCCGCCCCGCCGGCACTGCGGACGATCGGCGACATGGGAAGAAGGCCGCGCATCACCATGGTCACGATCAGATCCACCAGGGCCAGGAGAAAGGCAGCAGCCAGCAACGAGGGACCCAGTTCCGTCTCGCTGGACGGACCTACCCGTACTTCGGGGAGCCCCAGTACAATGCCGTCCACGACTGTCAGTGCAGGCAGGTTCTGGGCCACGTCCAGCGCCCGCCGTGGCGCCTCATCGTCGCCGCTGCGCAGCTCCACAGGCGACCAGAAACCAGGAGGAGTTGTCGCCGATGCCCGAATTTCGGCAAAGCCGGCGGCTTCCACGGCGTTCAGACCAACGGGCGGGGAGGCAAGCTGCCCGCTTCCGGTCAGCACGGACAAGGGACGCAGCGTGCCGCTGAGCGTCCGTTCCTCGCCGCGACCGAGTGCCGTCAGCCGGCGCAGCATGTCGACATAGACGCCCGAGAGCGGCAGATCAGTCCAGCTCGGATCGGCTGTCGTGTGGATCAGGATCAGCCAGCCATCGTCGCGTCGTGCGCCGGTGACGAGCGGTGTACCGTCGCCCAGGGCCGCCAGGATGGCCTGGGTGAGGTCGGGCCCAGGTCTCGCCAGGACCTGCCGACGAACGGTCACTTCGGGTGGCACCCGCAAGCCGGCGAACGGACCAGCGGCCGGGAAAGGCGCCAGTGGCAATGGCTCGGCCCAGGTCAAGGCGCCACCCAGTTGCCGGTCACCCTCGCGCAACGGCACCGGCACCAGCGTATCCTGGCTGCCAGCGAGCCTGGGGCCGGCGAATCTGATCACCACGCCACCCGCGCGGATCCAGCCTTCCAGTGCCACACGGTCCTGCTCGGTCAGCGCCGCCGCGTCCGGCAGCACGATGGCCGCGGGTTCACTCTGGATCAACCCGGGGATATCGCCCCTTCGGACGTCGGCATAAGGACCCAAAGCCCGCTCGATGTACCAGGTCTCCGTCAGGAGCGGTTGGTCAACGCCTTCGTCGGCGGGCGCCACGATCCCGACGCTGCGACGGCGCCAGCGCTCGTCCACGAGTACTACTTCTCCGGCACCGCGCCTGTTCTCGATCTCCAGTCGCTCGACTTGGTTACGCAGGTCGATGGGCAATTGGAGGCTGCCCATTACAGAACGAGCATCCGGCGGGATGATCGCATCGGCATGGGCAAGCACTTCCCCACGGTTGGCAAGCGCCAGGACCCGCAGCGGCCTGTCCGCATCCGCGATCGCGGCCCGCTCGACCACGAAGCCCAGTCCATCCTCGTCCGGGTTGCCGTGCCGCAGCAGCAGGGCCTCGTCGCCCGCTACCGGAACGACCAAGCGGGTCGGCGCAAGCGCACGCAAGCGCTGCGCCAGCGATGACGCTGTCGCGCGGTCCTCTGGACCCGCTGCCACGCCGTCGCTGAACCACCAGACCGCGGCGGGCGGTTCGCCCAGATCCGACAACGCATCCAGGGCCGCCATCCGGTCGACCGGCCAGCTAGCCGGCCCGCGGCGGGCAAGGTCGGCCTCGGCGTCCGCTGCCGTGCCGGACAGGAGTTCCACGCCGGCGCCCGTGCCGGCTGTGCGGAGCAGCAGGACCGAGCGGTCCTCACGGCGCGCCGATACCAGGACACGTTCCACCGCATCGCGCATACGGCTCCATCCGGGTGCGGCCGCAAAACCGTCATCCACGACCAGCAGGAGCGGACCGTCACGGGTGGCGCCAGGCACGGGCTGCAGCACCGGACCGGATACAGCCAGGATCAGCAGAGCCGCGATCAGCATCCGCAGGGCCAGGAGCCACCAGGGCATGCGCGCGCTGGTCCGTTCCTCTTCAGGAATGCCCAGCAGCAGGCGGATCGGTGGGAAGAAGCGCCTTTTTGGGCTCGGCGGAATGACGCGGAGCAGCAACCAGATGGCGGGAAGGACTACCAGCGCACCTAGAAGGAACGGTTGAGCAAAGGCGAGGGATCCGAGCCATGGCAAGCTTCAGGCACTCCCGGCGGTGGGCAGCGCAAGTGCCTGCCACAGAGCGATCAGCGCCATCGAGGCGGGCTGATCGGTACGATGCACCAGATGGACCCAGTCGCGGCGGCGCGCTTCCTCCGTGAGGCTGTCACGATGGGCCTGCCAGACCGCACGATATCGCGCAGCGAGCACGCCGGCATTCTCGACCAGGCGGCTGCCATCCTGCTCCATTCCTTCGATCAGCATCCTGCCCGTATAGGGGAAGGTCTCTTCTGCTGGATCGACGACGTGCAGCAGGACGCCCTTCACGCCAGCAGCGACACGCGGTTCCAGCCAGCTGCGGAGCGTGTCGACAGGCTCCAGGAAGTCGCCGAACAGCACGGTCCGGGCATGGCCGGGGATCCTTGCCGGCGGCAGATGCTCTTCCGCCCGGATCGCCTCCGTCCCGCTCAAGGAACGCAGGATGCGGCTAGGGATCGTCTTGCCGACGACCGCACGTTCGTCATGGCCAAGCACGCCTACACGCTCGCCACCGGCCACGAGAAGATCACCCAGAGCGATCATCAGGACCGCCGCACGCTCGATCTTGCGCGGCACGGCGTGGCTGGACCTGAACGTCATCGACGGGCTGCGATCACACCAGAGCCAGGCGGCCTGGGCTGCTTCCCATTCGCGCTCGCGCACGAACAGGCGGCTGCCGCGGGCGGACTGCCGCCAGTCGACCCGATGGGCAGGATCGCCTGCTTGGTAAGGACGGAACTGCCAGAAGGTCTCGCCCGGACCCGCCCGACGCCGGCCGTGGACACCCTGGAGGATCCCAGCGGCAATGCGCCTGGCCTCGATCTGCAGCGCAGGAAGCCTTGCGGCCAGCCCGGCCGCCTCGGCCCGCTGCTGGAGCGGTTCCCGGATCGGTTCAGAGCGCATGGGCAAGGAGGCGACGAATTAGTTCGTCAGCGTCGATACCGTCGGCACGGGCGGCGAAACTCGGCGCGATCCGGTGGCGCATGACCGGACGCGCCAGGGCCTTCACATCCTCCAGCGATGGCGCTACGCGCCCGTCGAGCAGGGCGCGTGCCCGGACCGCCAGGGCCAGCGCCTGGCTTGCCCGCGGTCCGGCACCCCAGGCCAGCAGCCTGTCGAGGTCCGGCAGGGCACCGCTGCCGGGCCGGGCCGCCCGGACCAGTTTCAGGATCGCATCGACGACCTGCTCCCCGATCGGCAGCCGGCGGACCACGCGCTGCCAGCTGTCCAGCATGCGCGGGTCGGCGACGGACGGCACGATCGTTTCTACCGCGCCGGTCGTCACCAGCATCATCCGGCGCTCGGCAGCCTCGCTTGGATACTCGACGTCGATCTGTAGGAGAAAGCGGTCGAGCTGCGCTTCAGGAAGGGGATAGGTGCCCTCCTGCTCCACGGGGTTCTGCGTCGCCAGCACATGGAAGGGCCGCGGCAGGTCGTGATCCTCGCCCGCAACGGTCACCTTGCGCTCCTGCATCGCCTGGAGCAGGGCAGCTTGAGTGCGCGGACTGGCGCGGTTGATCTCGTCGGCCATCAGTAGCTGGGCGAAAACGGGGCCGCGAATGAAGCGGAACGAGCGACGGCCATCGCCGGCATCGTCGAGCACTTCGGATCCCAGCACATCCGACGGCATCAGATCGGGGGTGAACTGGACCCGCTTCTGGCTCAGGCCCAGCACGATCCCGAGCGTCTCGACCAGGCGGGTCTTCGCCAAGCCCGGAACACCGACAAGCAGCCCATGGCCGCCGGCCAGCAGGGTCACCAGCGCTTCCTCGACCACCCGTTCCTGACCATAGACGACCGTGGCAACCGCTTCCTTGACCCGTGAAAGGCTGTCGACCGCGGCCTCGACGGCCTGGACCGCGACCTCGTCCCCGGGTTCATTCACGACGCTCATCCATCCTCCAGAGAGGGAATGCCACCGCTTGGCAGGGCGTTGAGCAGACTTGCTCGATCACTCATCTAGATCACACATAGGGCCATGCACGGTGCCTTTCCACCTTTGCGCGTGCGGTCGTGGCTCGCGGATGCGCCGGCGATCCTGCTGCCTCGGAAGTTCGGGACCACCCATCGAAACACAGCGAACGGGAGAAGCAACGTGACGAGCCCTGGAGGGGCGATGATGGACTGCGGCGACTTGGACATGCGGATCGCGGCCGACGGTTCCTGGTTCTATCGTGGCTCACGGATCCACCGGGCACCACTGGTGAAGTTGTTCGCCTCTGTCCTCCGACGGGAGGCCGATGGGTCGTACTGGCTGGTGACGCCGGTCGAGCGTGGCCGCGTCACCGTCGACGACGCGCCGTTCGTCGCCGTCGAAATGGCGGTCGAAGGGGAAGGACGAGAGCGGACGATTCGGCTGCGCACCAATCTTGGCCGATGGATCGAGGTTGGACGCGAGCATCCACTGCGCGTGATCGTCTCGCCGGACGGGGATGCCAGAATCTACGTGGAACTGGAACGCGGCCTCAAGGCGGCGCTGGCGCGGCCGGTCTGGTACGATCTCGTCGAACTGGCCCTAGCTGACAGCGACACTAATGCTGATGGCATCTGCCTTTGGGCTGGTGGCGTAATGCACGATCTGGACGCCCTGGGCGAGGTTGGCGCGTGAAGCCGGTACTGCCCGATCCCGGGGCAGTCTGGGCCGATCCTGAACGGCTTGCCGGCCATCTTCGCGCCGGTGCGTCTGGGCGGCAGCCTGGGATGGCCGAACTCCACGCGGGTGACGACGGATACGAGACGCTCCGCCCGCCCGGTGTGCCCCGGCCCGCGGCCGTGCTGGTCGGGCTGGTCGACCGCGTCGACGGGCCATTCCTTCTGCTCACGACCCGTACCGGCCATCTTCGGCATCACGCCGGGCAGGTGAGCTTTCCAGGCGGTCGCATGGAACCAGGTGATCCCAATCCTGCCGCGACCGCCAGGCGTGAGGCCTGGGAGGAGGTGGGCCTTCCGCCCGAGAATGTGCGCGTCCTCGGCGAACTGGCACCCTACGATACTGTCACCGGCTTTCGGATCCACCCGATTGTCGGGTGGGTAACACCGCCACCAGCCTGGATTCCCGATCCCTTCGAAGTGGCCGACATCTTCGAGATGCCGCTGGGCTTCGTGATGAACCTTGCCAACCATCAACGTGAGACACGCATGCGGGACGGCAGAATGCGTGAGTACTGGACGATGCCCTGGAATGGCCGCAACGTGTGGGGTGCGACGGCCGGGATCATCGTGAATTTCGTCAGGGTCCTGCATTGGCAGCCTTGACGGACAGTTTGGGGCCGAAGCTACGTGCCCCGTGGCTGCAGGCCCGGGCGACACGCCAGGTGATCGACGGGCTGAGGACCGCCGGAGGACGAGCCTGGTTCGTCGGTGGATGCGTGCGAGACAGCCTGCTCGACCCAGAGCTGGACGACGCGATGCTGGATATCGACATCGCGACGGACCTCCTGCCGCCGCAGACGGTCGCGGCGGTCGCAGGCGCTGGTCTGAAGGCGATCCCGACCGGGATCGCCCACGGCACGGTTACCGTCGTGGCCCTGGGCCGCCGCTTCGAGGTCACCACGCTCAGGCAGGATGTGGCGACGGACGGGCGGCATGCCCGTGTGGCCTTCGGCACGACCATCGAGGCGGACGCTGCGCGGCGGGACTTCACGATCAATGCGCTCTATGCGCTGCCGGATGGAGCCGTTCTCGATCCTCTCGGCGGCCTGCCGGATCTCGCCGCAAGGACAGTGAGATTCATCGGCGACCCGGACCGGCGCATCCTCGAGGACCATCTGCGCATCCTCCGCTTCTTCCGCTTCTACGCCCGGTTCGGGCAAGGCTCGCCGGACCGGGATGGATTCGCTGCCTGCGTTCGTCATCGCGACCGGCTGCGGAACCTGAGCGCGGAGCGCATCTCTGCCGAGCTGTTCAAACTGCTGGCGGCCCCGCGCGCCGTGCTGAGCCTGCTCGCCATGCAGTCCGGGCAGATCCTGGAAGTGCTCGACCTGGGCCCGGCCGACCCGGCACGCCTGGAAGAACTCCTGGAACTGCGGCTTCCTGTCGATCCGGTCCTGCACCTTGCTGCCCTGCTCCGCCAGGACGAGCCAAAGCCGGGTGCCGGCGAGAGGGTAGCGGCACGCCTGAAGTTGTCCGCCGCCGAGCGCGGCCGGCTGGAGGCTCTTCTGGGCCAGCCATTTCCGCCGATCGATGAAGCACCTTCCGCCCGGCATAGGCGCTGGTACCGCGAGGGAATCCACGCCTGGCGCGATCGCTTCATACTGGCGGCAGCCCGTGGTCACCTGGCGGGCGACGAAGTCCGCGCCCGCCTCGCCGAGGCGGCGCACTGGACCAGGCCAGACTTTCCCTTGCGCGGCGGCGACGTCCTGGCACAGGGCGTGTCGCCCGGTCCGGACGTCCGCAGGCGCTTGCGGATGGTCGAGGAGTGGTGGCTGGAGCAGGACATGGCGCCTGACCGTGCCGCATGCCTGAACCGCCTCCAGACGTTGCCACCGCCCTTGACGAACCACCCATGAACCTCCTAAGGACCCGTCCGCCCGCTGGGGGATAGTTCAACGGTAGAACGATCGGCTCTGACCCGATTAATCCTGGTTCGAATCCAGGTCCCCCAGCCAAGCGGCTCCACTAGATCCAGAACAGTCCGAAACGCTCTGCCTTCCAGGCGGGCGACGCCTGCTTCCTTTGTCGTGGGCGCTGCGCGGCATGGAGCTCAGCCAGTTCTCCATCTGAACGTGACGTCGACCCGACGGACCCCATCGCGCGCCGTCTGAACGGGAGCAAGTGAGGATACGGCCGGGAACGACGCTGAGGCGTCGTCCTTGTTCAGGTGCTGTGACCGTCCGGCACGCTGGTCAAATGCCTGCATGATAGCCGGCAAAGTGATCACCGTACCGGCGGCCGGTTCCCAGAGGCTCTCCAGGTGCCGGGGACTGGTCGACGCTGTACGCACCAATCGTTCGCGCCTAGGCTCCCGGTCATGCGCATGCCCGTAGCTTTCCCAATGGCGCCAGGCTCACTCCTGGCCAGGAACCTGTCGGTGCTGGCTGTCTGCCAGGCATTGTTCTACGTCGCGAACACGGTCGTCATCAGTACCGCTCCGCTGGTGGGCCTGGCGCTGGCGCCGTCGCCGATGCTCGCCACCTTGCCGTTGGGCATGCAGTTCTTCGGATCGATCGGGGCGACTCTGCCGGCTTCCCTGTTCATGCAGCGCTTCGGTCGCAGGCTTGGACTGCAGGTCGGCTGCGGGTTCGGAGCCGTGTCCGCCATGTGCGGGTACCTGGCGGTCGTCCAGGGCTGGTTCGCTCTGTTCTGCTTTGCGGGTGTCCTCTACGGGGTGTTCTCCGCCTTCTGCCAGTATGTCCGCTTTGCGGCTGCCGACGCGGCCGATGCGTCCTGTTGCTGTGGTGGAGGCGGCGGCCGCTCCGGCCCTGCCGGGGAAAGGCAGCGCGCGCGGGCCATCAGCTGGGTGTTCGCGGGAGGTGCGGTGGCAGCCGTCGCCGGACCGGAACTGGCTAAGGCTACCCGCGACCTAGTCCCTCTGTTCCTGTTCGCGGGCAGCCAGTTGGCCGTCATGGCGGTGACTGCCGCCATGGCCGTGGTGCTGATTGCCCTCGGTCTTCCCCGGCCGAACGCCCCAGTCTCGACCAAGGCCAGGCCAGCGGCGCGCCGGCTGATCTCGGACCCGCATCTGCGGCGCCCGTTCACCGTGGCGCTGGTGGCCTATCTCTCCATGAATCTCCTGATGACGGCGACGCCGCTGGCCATGCTGGGTTGCGGGCTTGGCTTTGACGAGAGTGCGACGGTCATCCAGTGGCACATCGTTGGCATGTTCGCCCCGAGCCTGGCGACAGGCAGCCTGATTGCCCGGTTCGGACCGCGCCCGATCATCCTGGCCGGGACCTTGCTCATCGCTGCCTGTATCGTGGCGTCCTTGAGTGGCGAGACGACCATCCATTTCGCCACCGGCCTCTTCTTGCTGGGCCTCGGCTGGAACCTGATGTTCGTGGGAGCAACCACCATGCTGACCGCGAGCCACGCCCCGGAAGACAAGGCCCGCGTGCAAGGGCTGCATGATCTCTTCCTGTTCTCCTGTGTCGCCATCTCGGCGAGCTTGTCCGGTCTGCTCGAGCAGACGATCGGCTGGAAGGCGATGAACCTGGCCCTGTTGCCGGGGCTTCTCCTCGTAGCAGTCATGATGATCTCGGCAACCGCGCCCCCAGCCAAACTGCAGGTCGCATCCTCGGCCGGGCAGTAAACTGCCGTTGCGCGGAACGATGATGGGACCTGTTGCTCTGCAGCAAATGACGCATGGCAGGTGGCTTGCACTGCCGATCCGACGATCATGGTCCTCAGGCGACCGGTGTCTCATGCCGGGACCGGGCTCTGTCGGAGGTCTGATGAATGGCCTTCTGGCCATTCATGGGGAACGAAGTGAACGCCGCCGCCGGCAGAGCGGCACTAGCCGCCTTCGACACCGGTCTTTGGGGCCGCCACCATCCTGCCATTGGCCAGAGCTGGCAGCGCGCGTGGAACGTGATCGTACCGTTCTACGACTTCCCTGGCGACGTCCAAGGCCGCAGCTTCGCGGCAGTCTCTGCAGGCCAGCCCATGCTCTGCTGCCATCGTCGCGCTTGCACCTAAGGTATCCCTTCCTGCCAGGGTTCGAGATGCAGGACCATCGGCCGGGCGGCTGGGCCAACTCCGAGGGAGACGGGGATCTATAGTCCTGCGGTGAAGCGGTCCATGGCGGCATCCGCCAGGTCAGGCGGCACCACATGGCCACCTGCGAATTCCCGGTAGTCGACGTCATAGCCGGTACGCGCCAGGTCGCGGGCGAGCCGGCGGCCGCAGCGGTCGATCGGCAGGATCTCGTCGACGACGCCATGGCTGATGAAGACCTGGGGCCTGCCCGTCATGGCGACCGGCGCGGCGAAGCCCGGGGAGAAGGCCAGGATGTCGCTGACGAGGTCGCCGTTGGTCAGGCCGACGGAGAGGGCATAGGATGCGCCGTCGGAAAAGCCGGCCATGGCAATATGCCGGGCGTCGATCGGGAAACGCGTGAACAGGTCGCCCAGCGCCCGGTCGATGTAGGTGATGTCGGGGCCATACCCGCCCTGGATGACGTCCCAGCTGCGTCGCGACCGCGAATCGGGGGCAAGCAAGAGGCTGCCGGTTCGATCGGCGGCCGCGCGCAGGATCGGCACGACCTGATCGGCCGTTCCACCGGCGCCATGCAGCATGACGACGAGCGGTACCGGTTGCGCCAGGTCCAGCCGTTGCGGGACATACAGCCTGCCGTCCCGGGCTCCATCCAGTCCCAGCGGATGCAGGCCGGGTTCCATCGGCTCCAGCGAGGGGCGGCCGGGCCTTGCTGTGAGCCGGGCCTCGGCCGCCATGGGGCTACCCAATGCCAAGAAGGGAACCGCCGCAACCAGGGCCGAGGCTGCCTGCAGGAAGCGTCGCCGGCTGGTGAAGTGCCGGGCCATTTCGCATCGTCTCCTCCTTCTGCACCCTGAGGTGACCGAGCAGAGGAAAGAGCGGGGGCGTGAACTTCGTTCCGTAGAAGTCTGCTGCCGGGCCAGCGGTCCGGCGTCGCCCTGGCTACATCCAGCCACCATACATGTAGCGCGCCAGCTCCGGGTCGGTGTCCTGGCGGAGCGCTTCGGCAAGCCGGTCCAGCGCGCGCCCCACGACGCTGCGCGGCTTGTCGGCGGAGATCTCCCTGCGAACCTCGACCAGGGCCTGGTTGGCGGCATCCAGACGCTTGGCCATGATGGTGGCGACCAGTAGCGCCGCCGTCGGATCGCCACGGAGGAACTCGGTCGCATCGGCGACGCGGAACGTGCAGGCCGTGACGGCACGGACGTCGGCCGTGTGCGGTTGCCCGAGCAGGGCCGAGATCTCGCCCAGCACCGCACCCGGCTCGGTCAGCTCGCAAAGGCGCACGCCGTCCTTCATGACCTCGGCCGTTCCCGAAGCGAGGATGAACAGCTTGCCGGTACTGGTGCCGACCGACAGTATCGGGGTGCCTTCAGGAAAGACCTGGGTCGGAAGTGCTTCGATTCGTTCGCGGATGGATCCTGCATCGACGAGCAGCGGCACGGTTGTTCACCTTATCTGTTCTCGGCCGATGCGCGACATCCGCATCTCCCGCCAGGGGAGAGTACTTGAACGCCTGCCGCCATCAAGTGTCTGCTTGCGGCGTTTGAGCAACTGGACGGCGTATATCCGGATCGTGAAGAGACCGCCGTGCCGGTGACTTGCCGGCTTCTTCGCGAAACAGGGCCGGAACTTGCGGGACCTGCCCGCCCGGTCCGGCCCTGGCGCCCGCAGGTCAGTTCTTGACGGTGTCTTCCAGGAAGAACCGTCCCAGCGGGTTCTGGTAGAAGCCTTCGATGTTCTTGCGGGAAACGTTGACGTAGGGGCTGTAGTACAGGTCGATCCAGTGGACGTCGTCCTTGGCGATGACCTGGATCTCCTTGTAGAGCGCCTCGCGCTTGGCCGGGTCCATCTCGACCCGCGCCTGCTCCACCAGCTCCTTGACCTTCGGATTGTTGTACCGGGTCATGTAGTTCATGTTGGTGTCATGGCCGAGCACGAAGGTCGTCTTCTGGTCGGGGTCGATGACGTCGTTGGTCCAATAGTTCACGGCGACGTCGTACTCGCCGGCCACCAGCGTGTCCCAGCTCGTGCTGGGGTCGACCTTCTGGATGTTGACGGTCACACCCGCCTTGGCGAGCTGCTGCTGGATCAGGACGGCGATCTGCTCCCAGGTCTGCGCGCCGGCATCCACCAGGTAGTTCAGCGTCAGGTCCGAGGCACCGGCATCGGCCAGCATCTGCCTGGCCTTCTCCGGGTCGTAGGGACGGACCAGGTTGTCGGCATTGTGGTAGAGCGCACCCTTGGGAACATAGGAGTTCGCGACTTCGCCCACGCCGAAGGTCACGGTGTCGACGATCGCCTGCTCGTCGATCGCGAAGTCCAGGGCCTGGCGGACCTCCTTCTTCGCCAGCGCGCCATGCTCGTGGTTGATGAGCAGGTGGTCTTCGCGGGTCGACGGATCACGATGGACCGTCAGGTCCGGGTTCTTCTCCAGCTCGGCCACGTTGGAGAAGGGCACGAAGATCGCGGCATCCAGCTCGCCGGCCTGCACCTTCAGCATGCGCGTGTTGTCGTCGGGCACGGAGACCCACTCGATCCCGTCAAGCTTGACCCGGTCAGCCTGCCAGAACTCCGGGTTGCGCTCGAGAACGACCTTGTCGCCGCGGATCCACTCCTTGACCTTGAAGGCGCCGGACGCCACCGGCATTTCCGCAAAGCCTTCCTCGTCCGCCTCGATCGCCGCCTTGGAGAGCACCGACACGCCGGGCATGGCGAGCGAGGCCAAAAATGGGGCCGATGGCGAGTTCAGCGTCACCACCAGCGTCTTGTCGTCGGTGGCCTCGGCGGTCTTCACGACCTTGTAGCTGTCGCTCCAGAGCGATTCCTCGCTGTCGCGGATGCGCAGGATCGAGAAGGCGGCATCTTCCGCGGTGATCGGGGAGCCGTCGGAGAACTTCGCGTCGCGCATCTTGAAGGTGTAGGTCAGCCCGTCCGGCGACATCTCCCAGCTCTCGGCCAGGCCCGGCTCCAGCTTGGTGCCGCTCTTGTCCACCCGGACCAGCACGTCGTGGACGTTCATGAACACCCAGAAGTCCACGTTCTGCGCGGTCTTGATCGGGTCGAACGTGGTGCCGTCCTCGCGCCGGCCGATCGTGAGCACGCCGCCATCGGCCAGCGCCATGGCCGAACCCAGCGTCGTGGTGGCGAGCAGGGCGACGAGGCCTAACGCATGAAGGCTGCGGCGGCGCATGGTGGTGCTGATGAGCATGGATCGGTTCCTTATGGTTGGCCGGCTTGGGCCGGCGCTGGACAATGCAAAAGGCAAGCCACCGTGCGTCCGTCCACCGGGATCAGGTCCGGGGGACGGCCGTCGGTGCAGGACGAGAAGACCTTCGGGCAGCGCGGGTGCAGCGCGCAACCTTGTGGCAGCCGCAAGGGGCTGGGCGGCTCGCCACGCAGGCTTGGTACCGGCAGCTGCCGGTCCGGATCGATC
>NZ_DATAGQ010000142.1:0-36040 GCF_036263595.1 Geminicoccus sp.
TCCTATCGCGCCAGGAACCGTGGGTTGGAACGTGCGTGCGGCGACTATGTCGCCTTCACTGATGCCGATTGTGTCCCCGATCGATCCTGGCTGCAGGCCGCTGCGAGGGCCGCGACGGAGCACCCGGAGGCTGGCATCCTGGCCGGGCGCATCGAGCTGTCGGGGCGTCCTTCCGGCATGCAGAGCGTGAGCGAGCTGTACGAACGCCTGTTCGCCTTCGATCAGCAAGCCAACGTCGCGTCCGGCATGTGCGTCACCGCGAACTGGGTCAGCCCGAGGCCGCTCCTCCTGGCCCTGGGTGGCTTCGATCCGACGCTGAAATCAGGCGGCGATGCTGACTGCGCCCGCAGGATGCGGGCAGCCGGCCACGCCATCGTCTATGTTGCAGACATGCTGGTCAGCCATCCCGCACGGACGGGCATCGGCGAGCTGATCCGCAAGCGCCGTCGCATCATCGGCGGGCGGATGAAGGGGGACCGTTCGGGCCGTCCGCCGCTCTTCTGGCTTTGGACCTACGCCCTTATCACCGGTGCCCAGGTCAAGCGCGCGCTGCGGGAATCCCGGTATTCCTGGAGCGTCCGTGCCAAGCTCTGCCTGTTGATCGGCCTGATGGGGGCCGCATCCATGCTGGAAGTGCTGCGGGTAGCGGGCGGCGGCGAGCCGCGCCGTGCCTGAGGAAGCCGCCCCCGGTCAGGCCGCCCGGCGTAGGCCCTGCACGAAGCTGTGGAACGCCCGCATCCGGTCCCTCCAGTCGAACATTTGATCGTAGCGCGCATACGCGGCGTTATGCGTCGCATTTAGCAGGTCAAGGTCATCCACCACAGTAAGAAGGCGGCTCGCCAGCTCCTGGAGCGCAACTGCGGGAACGTAGTCGATCCCAGGCCGCAACTGCATGCCCTCCAACGCTTCGCGGAGCGCCAGCATGGGCAGGCGCAGGAAGACATGGTTCAGCGCCCTGATCTTGAAACCGCCGCCGATGCTGTCGGCGACGATGCCCAGCCGCGACGTCTGCATGTAGGCTGGCAGGTCGTCCACGAAGCCGGTGAAGTGGAAACCGGGGAAGCGCGTCCGCAGCGCCGGCAGGTCGGCCTCGAGGCCGCCTCCGACGACATCGACCGCCACATGCCTCTCAATGCCGGCCGTGTGCAGGGCCTGGAGGAGGTTATGGAGGATCATCTTCTTGTAGAAGGTGCCACGTCCGCCGATGATCGAAACTCGCCTGGGTGTCCCGGACGAGATGATCCGATGGGCAACGCGCGGGCCATCATAGCCCGGCATCAGCAGCTGGGCTGGCTTGCCTGGTGCCAGGCGTCGAAACGAATCGAGGTCGGCGGGCGTGATGGCCGTGTAGGCGTCCACGGCCCGGTTCGCGGCCCGCTCCAGCCTGGCAGCCTTCCACCCGTCCCAGGCCAGCACCGCCTTCATGGCTGGCGAGGAGGTGGCCCCCCGCAAGCCAGGGCGCATGGCAGTCTCGAAATTGTGGTTGACCATGATCACGGGTGGCCGGGAGCGCCCCAGCATCCGCGTGAGCGGGATTGCGCACCAGGCCATCGCGATGTTGTCGATCACGATGGCCTGGACGTCGGCGGCCATGGCGCCGGCCTTCGCAAGGAAGGCGCGCGAGACGTTCTGGTGTGCGACGTTCGGGAGGGACGACATGACGCTCGCCTGTTGGGAAGGGAGCGCATGGTCCATCTCGGTCCACTTGACTCCCGGCAATACGGGCGCCTGGACAGCCGCGGTGCGCAGGCCGAGGACTTCGACGTCCGCCAGATGCGCCAGGTTCTCGATCAGGCCCCGGGAATAGTTGACGTCGCCCGCCTTGTGCGGCGGGTATGGCATCACGCGGGTCAACCAGAGATAGCGCACGCGGAGCGTCATCCTTCCAGCGGATGGACGCCATACATCAGCGTCGCATTGCCGCCGAAGAAGGCATGGCGCATCGGTCGGAGTCGCTTGAGCAACTCCTTCAGGCGGGGATCGCGGAAGCGCCGGTAGTATGGCTCCGCCCAGACGAACCGACCGCTGGTCGCCCCGCTCCAGGACTGCGGCACCCCCGCCAGCTCGGCGGCTTCAGCAGGATCCGCGGCGTTGCGGATGACGAAGTTGGCCAGCCGGCGCAGCGCTTCGTCATGGTGCCTGTAGAGATCGCGGCCATTGGCGCCGGCCATCTCCGCCACCACCACCAGAGCCTCGAGGGCGAAGTTGTGGTAGGCCAGGGCGCGGGCACCCCGTGCTGCTTCCCTCGGTAGCACGCCCTGCTCGGTGACCTCGTCCAAGGCTTGCTCGGCCGTGGCGATCGCCCAGTCCAACTGGTCGTTCCGGCCGGACGCGATTCCGGCGGTGGCGCAGGAGGCTGCACACCAGAGCAGGTGATTGTTGCTCACCCGTTCGGCCAGCGTCTGGTCCAGTGTGCACAGGCGCGCCAGCCAGTCCTGGACTTCCTCCTTGGCCACGGTGTCCAGTCCGGGTGCCGACCGGACGATCAGGAAGGCCGTCGCGAACGCGTTGGTCGACCAGTTGCGGTGGAACTGCCCCTGCGTCGTTAGCTCGCCTTCAAGCGCACCGCCTTCGGCCCAGGCCTGCAGGAGACCAAGCGCGCATCCTGCGGCCTCGGACGAGCCGGTCGCCATGAACAGATCAGACTGCTGGAGCACGAGGTCCGTAAAGACGTTGAGCGGCTTGACGATCTCGCGGTTGCGCTGGCGCTTCGCCTCGTCGGGCTGCGAGCCGGCGGGATCGGCGTAGTAGGCCATGGCATCGAGGTCGCGCACCACCGCCGGAGTCGCCGGACAGGGCGCTGATTTGGCAGCAGCGCGGGGAAAGGCATGGTTCGCGACGTCGAACGGTGACGCCAGGGCCTGAGCCAAGGGCTCCGCCGCACCAAAGCAGCAACAGGCGAGCCAGGCGGACATGCCGACGAGCGCCGACCTGCTCATCGCGAAAGAGCGGTCAGTTCCGGGGTTTCCGGCATCGAGTCGGGCGGCGGAGGCAACGGTGGCGGGCGATAGGCGGGAGCATCCTGCAGGACCACCGTCGCAAAGCGCGGCGCCACCAGCGAGCTCACGGCGGTGAACAGGAAGAACAGGCTCCAGAAACGCGGGCTGTTCATGCCCCCGATGGCATGACCACCGATCATGGACGCGGCGAGCACGAACAGCGGCAGGGCGCGCACGCTCATGCAGAAATAGTAGAGGCAGACCGCGCCGGCGAAGCCACCCAGCAACCCCAGCACATGCCAGTAGGAGAAGAAGGCGTTGGTGACCAGCACGTCGACCGGCATGTCGAACAGCTCGGGGAACCGGATGAAGGCCCCGCGATCCACATAGACTTTCTCGACAAGCGGATAGAGGAGATCGTCGCCACCGACGCCCACCCCGAGCAGCAGGTGGCTACGGAGAACTTCCAGCTCGGCCAGCCATGGGGCGACCTGCCGGATGAAGAAGCTGCCGGTCGAGAAGAAGCTGTACTCGCCCGCAAGCCGCTCGCTGAGTTCCGTGGAACCGATCGCGACGACCACGACAGAGAGGAGAACCAGCGTCGCCACGATCGGGTGGAAGATCCCGCGTGCCCAGCGGAAGGTCGGGGCATGCCTGCGGCCGACGGCGTGGAACGGAAACGCTAACAGCGCCGCCCCGATGCCTGCGAGCATGGCGGGCGAGCGCACGAAGTACCAGGTGATCGCCACCATCGGGATGAACAGCAGCAATCGGTACCAGCCCCGGTCGCGCAGCCCCAGCACGAACCAGCCGGCCAGGCACAGGCTCGCCGTGTAGCCGACGATCGACGGCTCGGCCGCGAAGACCTTCGGCCGGATTGCCCCGTAGCGGCTGACGTCGCGCAGGTCGAGTTCGTAGAGCCACCGGTCGGGACGCAGGCCGGCGCGCACCGCGTCGCTCAAGGGGCGCAGGCCACCATAGATCTCGAAAAAGCTGAACACGATGATGAACAGCCACATGAACAGGAAGACCTTGGCGGCCTTCTTGCGTCCCAGCGCCCTGATGCCCAGGAACATCCCGTAGCCGGACACAAGGGCGGCGACGAGGGCGGCGAGGCTACGCGTGCGTTCCGCCAGCCCGTTCGGCAGGACCCCGGCCAGGGCGTAGCTTCCGAGCGTGACCGTCGAGGCCAGGCAGAAGAAGCAGACCAGCCAGAGGATGGACTTCAGCTTGATCGTTCCCCGGCAGAGCACGATCAGCATGACGCCTGCCAGGAACGACCCGACGAACGGGAAGACCTCCTGGCCGCCATAGCGGAACGACAGGCCGACATGGATCGAGGCCAGCTGGATCACGAGGAACATCATGATCAGCAGGCGGCTGCCGACCGTGACGCGCCGGCGCTTCATCCAGCCGGCGGGAACACGTGGATAGGATGCCGGCCAAGTCGAGGGGGCGTATTTGAGGATATGGCCTTCCGGCGGGAGCGTGATCGACACGGAGTATCACCCCCGCCTTTCCGCACCGGCCCGTGCAACCGCGCCGCTCTCGTTCAACGGGCCCCTCCAGTCCATTCCGACATGATCGCGAGGATGCGGCGGGCAGCATCCCGGTGAGTATATTGAGCCAGAGCATGAAGCCTGGCGTCCTGCCCCATCGTGGTCCATCGGCTCCGGTCCGACAGCGCTGCATCGAGCCCGGCCGCGAACCTGTCCAGCGTAGGTGCCTTGATATGCCAGCCTGTCACCCCGTCCGCCACTGTTTCCGCCGGCCCGCCCAGCGCATGAACCAGGACCGGCTTTTCCATCAGCATGCCTTCGATCACGGACAGGCCGAACGGCTCCGGGTCGATCCGGACGCTCGCAACCAGATCGCAGAGGCCATAATGGCGCTGTGCGTCCGCGACCTGCCCCGTCAGAATGACCCGGTCGTGCAGCCGATGATAGGCGATCGTCCGCTTCAGTTCCTGGAAGTAGTCACCTGTGGTCGGACCGCCGCACACGAGCAGCTTGAGGTTGGGGTAGCGCTCCTTGCGAGCGGCCAGGGCCTCCACGAGGAGCTTCTGCCCCTTGAACGGCACCAGCCTGGCGAAGACGCCGACGACCGCGTCGCCGTCGGCCAGGCCCATGTCCTTCCTGTTCAGAGGCACGACCGATGCCGGGTCGAACTCGTCCGGGTTGATGCCGAGATGGGCCACGCGCGACGGTGCAAGCAGGTTCAGGAGGCTGGCCTGCGTGCGGTGGCTGTTGGCGATGGGCAGCATGCCGCACGCGCGCATCAGTACGTCGTAAGTCAGCTTGTTGAGCGAGAGCGGGTAGCGGTCGCTCACCAGGTTGGGCAGCAGCCAGAAGCTTGCCGTGCCGGCCATGCGCGCTGCGACCGCGACGAGCGCGACCAGATAGGAGGTGCGCACGAGCACCGCGTGGGCACGTACCTCCTTCAATGCAGCAGCGAGCAGGCGTACCGAGCGCGTCGTGTACTGCGCCACCCGAACTGCGTCCTTGAGCTTGCCGAAGTCCGGCGGCGCCCCTGCGGAGCAGGCATGGCCCTCGGCACCGGCCGCCAGACAGGCGCTCAGCATCGGTCCGGGCTCCATCGCGATGACAGCGACCCCGATCCCCTCGTCGCGCAGGGCCTGGATGAAGGAGCACACGAAGCGCTGCACCCCGTAGGTCTCGTCGCCCACCACGACGATCGCGATCCTGCGGATCCCGCTATTCGCGACGATGTCGTGGTTCGGCGTGATGTCCTGACGCAGGGCAGCCAGCATCATCCCCAGGCATGCCGGCGTGCGAGCGTGGACAGGGCCTTTCGCCAGCGGCGATAGGCCGCCACGCTTCCCGAGCGGATCAGCCAATGCACCATGTAGTAGCTGCTAGGTCCCAGCCCGAGACGCTCGATCTCATAGAGGACCTGCCACTGGTAGCCGATGTTGAGCAGCTTGTTGCTGGACACGCTGTTCTCGCGGACGCGATAGGAGCAGAGCACCTGGTCGATCAGATGGGCAGACGACACCCTCTTGAGGATCGAGAGGAACAGCCCGAAATCCTGCCGCTTCCTGATGTCCGGGCAGTAGATCTTCCCGCTGGTCGCCAGGGTGTCGTAGATGATGCTGGACGTGCGGATGAAGCAGTGCGGCAGCAGGTCCGCATAGGTGGCGAGATAAGGAAGGCTCCCGCTCCTGGCATAGGGCCGGCCGTCCTGGTCGATGATGTCGTAGAGGGTGTAGGTAAAGTCGTGCCCTCCCTGCAGCATGGCTGCCAGCTGGATCTCCAGCTTCCGTGGATGCCAGACGTCGTCGCTGTCGAGAAATGCGAGAAAGCGCCCTGAAGCTCTATGGATCCCGGCATTCCGGCTGCCGGCAGGACCGATGTTCTCAGGCAGTTCGATCAGCTTGATCCGCGGATCGCTGAACGCCTTTACGACCGACACTGTCTCGTCGTCGGACCCGTCGTCGATGACGATCGCCTCGAAGTTGGAGAAGCTCTGCGCCAGCACCGATTCCAGGCAGTCGACCACGTAGGCGGCGCTGTTGAAAGTCGGGATGACGATACTTACCGCGGGCGGCTGCATCGCTCAGGCTTCCATCTAGTTTTTGTTTGAAGACAAGGGCGTTTCAACCGTCGGTTTCTTGATGGAAATGCATATCGCGCTCTTGGCGGTCAAGTTTTAGCGGATCATGCAGAGTTCTGAAGGACTCCGGACGTCTTCCCTCAGCAAAAGGAACAGGTTGTTGCACCGACGCCATGCACATGGATGCTGTGGAGTAGCAGAGAGACTGGCCGATTGCGAAAAGCCCAAGACTACAAGACAGGACTAGCAATGGAGGTCGGATATTATACAGTATTTCATTGGATTTGACTAGAATCACAGTAAAGAGTATCGCCTCAGCACGATTATTATTCTTTTCTAAGTGATCGGTATCGCCCGCAAGTTCATGTGGGTGGCGATAGCTTCGTCCATATAGGAGAGCTGCCGGAACTCCAGGTAGCCCACGGACGACATGTAGAATAGCGCAGCGAGGACGTGCGAACCCGGCAAGAGTACCTATAACCTCAGGTTCAACATCCAGATCGATCCGCCCTGACGGGCTGAGGGGTAAAAAAAGCCGCCCCTTTCGGAGCGGCTCTTCGGATCGGATGGAGCGGCGGTTATTCTGCCGCCTGCGACACCTGCTCCACCGTCTTCCCGTCGGTGAACGTTTCTCTCGGGCGAGCCCGGTTCGGCCCGGGATGGTGCGGCAAGGGCGGCAGCTTCAGCGCCTCTTGCAGGTCGATCCCGGCACCCTCGGCGACGCGGCGGCCGTAGTCTTCGTCGCAGTGCCACCAGTGCCAGACCATGCGCAGGGCGATGTCCTTCGGGCAGGCCTTCATGTCTGCCACCATGTTGGCGATCAGGTCCTCGCGCTCCCAGTCCTGGAAGGTCCGGTACCGGTCGCCCGCCTGCTTGTAGTCATCGGTGGTTCGGGTGGTCTGGTAGCGGCCGAGATAGCCCTCGATATGCTGCCGGTACTCATGCTGCGGCCTGGGCGCTTCCTTCAGACCGCCCTGCGTGCTCGGCTCATAGTTCACGTGCGGGTTCTGGCCGGCTTGGTCGACATGGTAGGCCATCTGGCCATCGCGCTGGTTGGTATGCGCCCTGGCTCCTTCCTGCGGGGCGTTCACCGGCAGCTGCAGGTAGTTCGGACCGACCCGGTAGCGCTGCGTGTCGGAATAGGAGAGCGTCCGGCCCTGCAGCATCTTGTCGTCGGAGAAGTCGATGCCGTCGACCAGCACGCCCGTCCCGAAAGCAGACTGCTCGGCCTCCGCAAAGAAGTTGTCGGGCTTGCGGTCCAGCACCATCCGGCCGACCGGCAGGAGCGGGAACTGGTCTTCGGGCCAGCGCTTCGTGTCGTCGAGCGGGTCGAAATCCAACTCGTCATGCGGGTCGTCCGTCATCAGCTGGACGCAGAACTCCCATTCCGGACAATTGCCGCTATCGATCGCGTCGTAGAGGTCCTTGGTCGCGTGACCGACCTCCTTCGCCTGGATCTCCTCGGCCTGCTGGGTCGTCAGGTTGCGCACGCCCTGCTTGGGCACCCAGTGGAACTTGCACAGGTGCGCGACGCCCTGGTCGTTCACGAGCTTGTAGGTGTTGACACCCGAGCCCTCCATCTCGCGATAGCTGGCCGGGATGCCCCAGGGGCTCTTCACCCAGGTGACCATGTGAAGGGCTTCCGGCGTCTGCGAGACGAAGTCGTAGAAGCGCCAAGCCTCCTGCCGGTTGGTCACCGGGTCGGGCTTGAAGGCATGGATCATGTCCGGGAATTTCACCGCATCCCGGATGAAGAAGATCTTCAGGTTGTTGCCGACCAGATCCCAGTTGCCTTCCAGCGTCTTGAACTTGACCGCGAAACCGCGCGGATCGCGTGCTGTTTCCGGGCTGTCCTTGGAGCCGATCACGGTGGAGAAGCGAACAAACATCGGCGTCTTCACGCCGGTCTCGTTCAAGACGCGGGCGCGAGTGTACTTGCTGGCTGGTTCGTCGCCGATCCTGCCATAGGCCTCGAACCAGCCATGCGCGGCCGCCCCGCGGGCATGAACGACCCGCTCGGGGATGCGCTCGCGGTCGAAATGGGTGATTTTCTCGATGAACTGGTAGTTCTCGAGTGTTGCCGGACCCCGCTCGCCCACGGTTCGCAGGCTTTGATTATCGCGGACGGGGTGACCCTGGCGTGTCGTCAGAATCTTCCGGTCGTCGGTCATGAAGATCTTCTCCTCGGCAGAACAGACGGTGGCAGGCAGGCTTCCTGGGGCCATCGCAAGGCGAAAGAACCCGAAGGACAGCGCCCGCCACAGGATTCCATCTTCAACGAAGCAAGGCCGGACGGGCTCCCTCCATCGGATCACATCTGGGGAAAGCGGTCAGTGCCATGCCATACAACACGGAACCAGCATTTATATGGCTGGTTACAATACTGTCAGAAAACAGGCATCCACCACCACGATACCGAGGAAGAGGATCATGTTGAAGTTCATTGGCGGAACGGTCGGAGTGATTTTTTTGATCGGGCTACTCGTCGTCATCGGTCTGTTCGCGCTGATCTTCTGATGTGTCAGGAACTGGGTGCTGCGGAGCCGACGATGGCGTCCATCTCGATCTCGATCTTGATGGCATCATTGTAGAGCTGGCTGACGACACCTGTGGAGGCGGGGAGGATAGCTGCGAACGCGACGCCCAGGATAGGAACGACCCGGTCGAAATAGGCGGGATCCGTCACGTAGATTCGGGTACGCACCACCTCGTTTAGGCTGCTCCCGGCCATTTCCAGTGCCCGCGTGGCATTGCGCAGGATCTGATGGGTCTGATCCTCGACGCTCTCCGGCAGTTCGCCCGTCGCGTAGTCGTAGCCTGTGGTTCCGGAAAGAAAGACCTGGTTGCCCACACGCAAGGCACGGCTATAGCCGGCGCGCTTCTCGAACTCGGTCCCAAACGAAATCCACTGTCGTGACACGTCCATTGCTCCCGCTGGCTCGACCGGCGATGCTGAGCACGGCACGCCGGATGAATCGAGAGGGATCGGGCGGGAGGACCTGGAAGAGTCCTCAGGATCCTGCGTGGGCCGCTACCGGCACCGGCGGCGGCAAGCGACGGAGAAGGCTGGCGGCCAAAACGGCCGTGCCAACCGCGATGATAGCACTCAAGCCGGCGGCCCATTCCATGGACTGCGTAAACGCCTCCCGCGCCAGGGCCAGCAGGTCGATACCGGCCTGACCCGGCAGTTCACTGGCGGCCACAAGCGCGCCACCCAGCGTGTCACGGGCGGCCGCCAGCGCATCGGCAGGAACGCCCGTCGGCGTGGCAGCGGCCATGGTGCCGCGGTAGAGAGCGGTGACGACACTTCCGAGCACGGCGATGCCGAGCGCGCCGCCGAGTTCGAAACTCGTCTCGGAAATGGCGGACGCGGCACCGGCCCGCTCCGGCGGCGCCAGGCCGATGACCAGGTCGGTCGTGAGCGTGCCGACCGGTGCCAGCCCCAGGCAGAACAGCAGGAGGCCAGCCAGCAGTACCCAGATGCTATGGTAGCCGCCGATCTGGGTGAGGATCGCAAAGCCCAGCGCCGACATCACCAGCCCGCCGGCGATCACGTGGGCCGGCGGCAGGTAACGCACGGCTGCAGGCGCCAGCATCGACCCAGCGACGAACGCCAGGCCCGAGGGTGCGGTCCACAAGCCAGCCTCGAGCGGGCTCATGCCCAGCACGAGCTGGAGGTACTGGGCGATGAACAGGAACAGGCCGAAGGCCACGAACAGGGCCAGCAGATTCGTCGCCAGCGCCGCGCTGAAGGCTGCCGAGCGAAACAGCGAGAGGTCGATCAACGGGTCGGCCAGCCTGCGCTGCCGCCGGATGAACAGG
The DNA here is from genome assembly GCF_036263595.1 of Geminicoccus sp. Taxonomy (NCBI): domain Bacteria; kingdom Pseudomonadati; phylum Pseudomonadota; class Alphaproteobacteria; order Geminicoccales; family Geminicoccaceae; genus Geminicoccus; species Geminicoccus sp. The sequence goes on from NZ_DATAGQ010000142.1 coordinate 10,335, forward strand.
GCACCGACAAGGATGCCGACTGTGATCGCCAGGAGCGGCCACCAGCCAAGCCCATGCTCGGCGATCCGCTTGATCCCATGGATCACCGCCAGCACGGCCACCATCGACAGGGCGGCACTGGGGAGGTCGAGCCGGCCGGCGTGCGGGTCCTTGAACTCCGGCAGCAGCAACGGGCCGACCACCAGCAGCATCAGCATCACCGGGACGGCTGCCAGGAACACCGAGCCCCACCAGAAATGCGCCAGCAGCAGCCCGCCCACGACCGGACCGATCGCACCGCCAGCCGAGAAGCTGGCAATCCAGACGCCGATGGCGAACGTCCGCTCCTGCGGATCCAGGAACATGCTGCGGATCAGGGACAGGGTCGAAGGTGCAAGGGTGGCGCCGGCGATGCCCAGGAGGGCCCGCGCAATGATCAAGGTCTCCGCACTCCAGGCGAAGGCCGCCAGCGTCGAGGCAGCGCCGAATGCAGCGGCACCGATGAGCAGGAGCCTGCGGCGGCCGATCCGGTCGCCGAGCGTGCCCATGGTGAGCAGGGAGCCGGCAAGGAGAAAGCCATAAATGTCCACGATCCAGAGGAGCTGTGCAGCACTGGGCCGCAGGTCGGCCGTCAGCTGTGGCACGGCCAGGTTCAGCACCGTGAGGTCCATCGAGTAGAGCAGGCAGGGCAGTGCCAGTGTGGCGAGCCCGATCCACTCGCGGCGGGTCGCCTTCTGGCTGTCGCGCTCGTTCATGTTCTCCTGCCTGATCCTGATCCGCCAACACCTCCCATCGCGCAGGTCGGTCGGATTGTAAACCATTCGGTTAATCAATAATGCTGATGCAACCCATTCGTCGCCCGCACGGGCCATCAACCAGTGACGAGCGACTCGAAGCAGGCCGGCACCGGTGTCGCTGGATCGAGCCGTGGACAGGCAACCGGAGTTCCGACCGCCATCGACAATGGCAGAACTCCCGCCCAGACCGGCAGGGCATAATCCGGCTCGTCGTCGCCGGGCGGACCCGACCTCACCTTGGCGACCGCCTCGTCGAGGTCCACCCGCATGACGGTGGTCGCCTTCATTTCCTGCTTGGTCGGTGGACGCAGGTCGCTCCAGCGGCCTGGGGCAAGCCGGTCCGAGAAGGCTACAAGTGTCTCCAGCTTCTCCGTCTCGTCCTCGACCAACTCCGCCCTGCCCAGGGCCATCACGCAACGATAGTTGATCGAGTGGTTGAAGCCGGAACGCGCGAACACGATGCCGTCCAATAGGCTCACCGTCACGCAGACCGGGATCGCCGCCTTCTGTGCCCGCAGCATCTTGCTGGCCGACGAACCGTGCCAGTAGACATGCTCCCCTACCCGCCAATGCATGGTCGGCGTCACATAGGGCTGGCCGTCGATCACGTAGCCGACATGGCAGAGCAGGCCTGCATCGATGACCGCATGGATCGTCGCACGGTCGTAATGGCCGCGCTTGGGAAACCGGCGGACACGTGTCCGCTCGGTGGCGGCGCCGCCTGATGGCACATCGTCATCGGGCTCTTCGGTCACGAGCGTCATCGGCCCCTCCATCGGTCATTGGCACAAGGCAGATTGACCAGAACCGGACCATGCGGAAGAACCGGTTCAGGCCTTCATGACTGGACCAGTTTCACGGCGACCCGCACCATCCGCGATCTCCTGCCGTTCGAGCTGGCCCTCGCACCGGACGAGGACGGGCCGCTGCACGTCCAGATCCGCGAGCAGCTGCGCCAGGCCATCCTGCAGCGACGCCTGCCGGCCGGCCGCCGCCTCCCTTCCTCGCGGATCCTGGCCCAGCACCTGGCCTGTGCCCGCGGCACGGTCCTGCTGGCGCTCGAACAGTTGGCGGCCGAAGGCTATGTCGAGACGCATCCGGGAGCTGGCACCTTCGTCGCACGCGACCTGCCCGAAGAACTGCTGCATGCGCCCGCATTGGGGTTGGGCCAGAGCATGCCCGGCCACCACCCACTCGTGGCAAAGCTCTCGAGCCGCGCGGCGGCCCTGCTGGGCCGGCCGTCTCCCTCTCCATGGTTGATGCCCGTCTCCGCCAAGCCACGAGCCTTTGCCCTTGGCCGGCCAGCACCCGATGCGTTCCCATTCGAGCTGTGGGCAAAGCTCCTGGAAGCGGAGTGGCGCGATCCGCCGGGCGGCGGTGCCGAGCCGCCGCACCCGTTCGGCGATGCCCGGCTGCGGCACGCAATCGCAGCCTATCTCGCTTCGGCGCGCGGCTTCGCCTGCGATCCCGCGACCGTGGTCGTCACGAGCGGCGTCCGGGAGGCCTTGTCTCTCCTGGCGCACCTACTGCTCGATCCCGGCGAGCCCGTCTGGGTCGAGGAGCCGGGCTTTGCCGGTGTCCTCGGCGCTTTGACTGCCGCAGGGCTGCGGCCCGTGCCCATCCGGGTCGACCAGGGCGGCTTCCCCGTGGCCGCGGCCCTGGACCGGGAGCCGGCGGCGCGGATGGTCGTGGTGACGCCGGCGCACCAGTATCCGCTGGGCGTCACCATGACGCTGGCCCGTCGCCTGGCGCTGTTGCAGTGGGCGGAGGCGGCCGATGGCTGGATCGTCGAGGACGACTATGACGGCGAGTACCGCTATGCCGGGCGGCCGCTCGCCCCTTTGCGGGCCTTGGACCGCTCAGGCCGCGTCGCCTATGTCGGGAGCTTCTCCAAGGTGCTCTTCCCCTCGCTCCGGCTGGGCTACCTGATCCTGCCGGCGGCCCTCGTCACCGCCGCGGAGCGGCTGCTCGTCGCCCACGGCGCCAGCACCACCAGCCTTGGCCAGGCGGCCCTCGCCCGGTTCGTCACCGAGGGCCACTTCGCCGCCCATCTGCGGCGCACGCGGCGCCTGTACGCGGAGCGACAGGCTGTGCTGGTCGACGAGGCGAGGCGACATCTGGAAGGCCTGCTGACGGTGGCAGCCGATCCTGCCGGCATGCACCTGATCGCACGGCCGTCCGGCACTACCGCCAGCGAGTTTGATGATGAGCATGCCGCCCACATCGCTGCTGGCGCTGGCATCAGCGTGGTCCCGCTCTCCCGGCACTACGCGGAGGGGGCTGGAGAGGCAGGCCTCCTGCTGGGTTACGCAGCGCTCACGCCTGGCACCATTCGTGCAGCAATCACCCTTCTGGCAACTGTGCTCCGGCGCGGAATATCTGGCGGGAGCCGTGAATTCGGGCCGTCCAGCGCTAGTTCAGCAGGCTGGGCGAACTGACGAGAGGGTCGAGATGAATGCGTACGCTTCCGATGTCATCAGCCTGGAGCCGCGGCTCGACCTCGGGCGAAGGGCCTTTGCCGTGACGACGCTGGCTGCCGGCTTCGCCGCCGCCGTCTCGCCGGTCGCGGCCGCGACCATCGCCACCGACACCGACACCGACACCGACACCGAGGGAATGACCACGGGCGAAGTGAATGTCCCGGTCCCGGACGGTCAGATCCCGGCCTATCATGCCATGCCAGCCACGGGCGGTCCGTTCCCGACCGTGCTCGTGGTCCAGGAGATCTTCGGCGTCCACGAGCACATCAAGGATGTCTGCCGCCGCTTCGCCAAGAACGGCTACTACGCGATCGCGCCAGCTCTCTATGCGCGGCAGGGCGACGTTGCCGCGATGACCGACATCCAGAAGATCATCAGCGAGGTGGTGTCGAAGGTCCCGGACAGCCAAGTCATGGCCGATCTCGACGCCACCGTCGCCTTCGCCAAGGCGTCCGGCCAGGCCGACACCGACCGCCTGGGCATCACCGGCTTCTGCTGGGGTGGGCGCATCACCTGGCTCTATGCGGCGCACAACCCGCAAGTGAAGGCCGGCGTCGCCTGGTACGGCCGGCTCGCGGGCGACGCGACGCCGACCATGCCAAAACAGCCGATCGACATTGCGGCGTCGCTCTCGACGCCGGTCCTCGGCCTCTATGGCGGCAAGGATCAGGGCATTCCGCTGGAGACGGTCGAGCAGATGCGCTCCGTGCTGAACAACGGGTCCTCGGGGTCCGAGTTCGTCGTCTATGCGGAAGCCGGCCACGCCTTCTATGCCGACTACCGGACGTCCTACAGTGCAGACGCCGCCAAGGATGCCTGGCAGCGCGCCCTGGCCTGGTTCAAGGCGCACGGCGTCGCCTGAACCAGCGGGCCTGATCGGTCATGAGACCGATCAGGCCGAGCCGGCGGCAGATCCTTCGTCGAGGATGACGATCTCGTCGCCCGGCTCGGTGTGCTCCTCGAGCGTTTCCAAGGCCCGCTCGACCACATCCTCGGAGAAGCTGCGCTCCCCGCAGTTCCGGCAACGCCATGCAGCGACTTGGACCTGGTGCGTGAACTCGCCGGACCGCCTGATCGCGATGCCGACGGCGTCCGCCCGCAAGAGGCCGGCTTCACAGTAGGGACAGAGCATCCAGTCGGTCAGTCCGCAATCGTAAGGCCGGCATCGCGGCAGCAGGCTACCAGCTCCGCATAGCCCATCCGGGCATAGGTCAGCGGATGGGCCTTGGCCGGGTCCTGCTCGGCCTCCACGACCATCCAGCCGGCATAGCCGATCTCGGCCAGCACCTTCACGACGTCCCGGAAGGCGACCGAGCCCTGGGTGTCGCCCGGCACGGTGAAGACACCTTCCATCACGCCCTTCAGGAAGCTCCAGCGATTGTTGCGCAACTGGGCGTGGATGACGGGGCGGATGTTCTTTGCGTGGAAGTGATTCACCCGGTGGCCGTGCCGGTGCAGCGTCCGGATGACGTCACCACCCGCGAACTTCAGGTGACCCGTGTCGAACAGGAGGCCCACCTCCGGACCCGTGTTCGCCATCAGCAGGTCGATCTCCCGCTCGGTCTCGACGACGGTGCCCATGTGGTGGTGGAAGGCCATGTTGATGCCCTCGCTCTCCATCCATTCCGCCAGCCGGCTGAGCTTCTCGCCATAGGCCGGGAACTCGCTCTCAGGCATCCGGGGCCGCTCTTCCACGGGCGTGTCGATCGCCGCCTGTACCGTGCCGGTCGTCTCCGCATAGACCAGCACCGGCGAGTCCATCGCGACGAGCAGGTCCAGGTGGCCCCGCACCGCCTGCTTCTCCTCTTCCAGCGACCGCCGGCGCAGCTCGCCCGAGAACCAGCCGGTGATCAGCTGCAGCCCGTGTGCCGCCATGATCGGCTTGAGTTCCTTGGGATCGTTCGGGAACTTTCCGCCCTTCTCGATGCCCGAGTAGCCGGCGAGCTTCGCCTCGCTCAGGATCTGCTCGAGCGGCGTGTCACCGCCAAGCTCCGGCAGATCGTCGTTGGCCCAGGCAATCGGCTGGGTCCCGAGGCGGACGGTCGTCATGATTGTTGCTCCCCTTGCTTGTGCGGAAGGTCATTCGGCAGATCGCCTGCCCAGGAGATCGATGGCCTCCCGATGTTCGGCGGGCGCAGCTTCCAGGTCGAGATAGGGCCGCGCCGGCCGCCACGGCCGGACGGCGCCGCGAAAGCGCTGGACGAGGTTGAGGATGGCGTGCGCCGTGATCGGCGGCTCGCTGATGAAGCTGCGCGTGAGCGGACAGGTATGGCTGTCCCAGGGGTCGAACGGTGCCGGATCGACGACGGGATCGCGCGCCCAGAACACCGGGTAGGGCTTCCCGCCATTGACCCCGCGCAGCTCGCTCCAGCCGACATGATGAATGACCAGGTTGCCCGAGGCCGGCTGGTCCGCGATCTGCTCGGCCAGCTCGACGGAGATCAGGAAGCGGCCGGCCCGGGTCGAGTGGGCAAGGCGGAAGCCAATGTCCATGTCCGGGCCGATGTAATCCGCGCGCTGGCCGGACCGTGCTCCAAAGCGGACGGCGACGTTCGGGAACGGAAACTGCGCCAGCCAGCCATGGCCCTTCAACCGCAGCGGGCCGCGCGCAAGGTCCTGATCATACTCGACCAGCGCGTCGTGGAACGCGGCACAGAGGAGCGTGGTCTGGGCGAAGTCGGTGACGTCGAAGGCGAACAGGATTTCGTCGCCCAGCAGCTTCCAAACCGAATCCACGGGAACGCATCCGTCCCCCAGGGGACGCAGCCCGACATGCCGCTGAAAGAGCGCCGGGAAGTCACGAAAGAACCCGGAGATCGAATCCGACCACTCGATCGCCCGCCTGACATCGCCGGCAATCATCTCCGCCTTGTAGGCCGAGCTTCCGACGATGTCGGCGGAAAGAAAGAGCCGGACTTCCGGCACGAGGCTCACCGGTCGAGACCGAGCTCTTCGCGCGTGGCCATGTTGAGCGAGATGAGGCGATAGGCGGCCGCTGTCCAGGATACATAGAAATGGGCCGCGAGCCTCGTCGGCTCGCACTCGCATTCTGCCGCCAGCGTCCGGAATGGCTCCTCCGGCATCAGCAAGGCAGCCGCGAACCGGTTGGCCTCGCGCTCGACGAGGTCGTCCCCCCAGCGTCCCACGCGGATCGGCTGGCAGCCGCACGGCGTGCCCGAATGGAGGATGTAGTGGCCGAGTTCGTGGCCGATCGTGAAGTTGTCCCGAAGTGGGCCCGTCACCGGCGACAGCCTGATCAGGAAGTCCCCCGGCCCATAGACCTCCAAGGATCCGCCATCGAGCTCGCGCAGATGGGGCACGTCGACCGTGCCGATGCGCCCGCCGATGGACGTGACGAGGTCGCGCAACCGGTCGCGACCGGCCACGAAGCCCTGCTCCGCAGCGAACTCGTCGGCACGCCGCTCGATCTCGTCCATCTTCAGGCAGCAAGGGCTGGCTTTCACGAACTCGGTCACGGCAACAAGCCCCTCGGTCTCCAAACCCGGCTGACTAGATGTGGGCATGGCCCGACGCCTGTCCAAGCGGGCCGGCATATCCAGCTGTGTCGAGATCGCCACTCGAGCAGCGGCGCTGCATCAGACGCCGAGCCGCTGCCGTTTCTTCCCCTCGACATGCTCCCGGAACGCCTCCTCGACGCGCTGTCTGTTCGACACTTCCGGCGTCCCGCATTCCCACCAGGAGCCGTTCTCGCCGGTCCAGTCGGTCGGATGGACGTCCACATGGATCACCGTGGTCCGATCCGCCGCCTTGGCCCGCTGCACGGCCTCGTCGAACTCGCCCATCGACTTCACCCGGATGCCAACTGCCCCCATCGCCTCGGCATGCTTGGCGAAGTCGACCCGGAAGGCCTCCTTCACCCGCGTGCCCTTCTCGATCAGGTTGTTGAAGCTGGGCTGGCCCTTGTTGGTCTGGAGCCGGTCGATCACGGCAAAGCCGCCATTGTCGCACACCACCACGATGAGCTTATGGCCGGTGAGCACGGAGGAGTAGATGTCCGAGTTCATCAGGAGGTACGAGCCGTCCCCGACCATCACGAACACGTCGCGGGACGGGTCGGCCATGGCGGCACCCCAGCCGCCGGCGATCTCGTAGCCCATGCAGGAGAAGCCGAACTCGCAGTCGAACGTGCCGATGCCCTTGGCCCGCCAGTTCATCTCGAGCTCGCCGGGCATGCCGCCGGCTGCCGTCAGCGCCAGGTCGCGCTCGCCGGCCAGCCGGTTCACGGCGCCCACCACATGGGCATAGGTTGCCGTCTCGGCATTGGTGGGACCCGAGCGGCGCTCGATGTACCCGTTCCACTCCGCGTACCAGGCCTTGCCCTGCTTCAGCCAGCTCTCGGGCGCCCTCCACTCACCCAGCGCCGCATCCATCTCGGTGATGGTGACACCGGCATCGCCCACTACCGGCAGGCTCAGATGCTTACTGGCATCGAACCGTGCGGCGTTGATGCCGATGAAGCGGGCGTCCTCCGGGAACAGGGTCCAGGAGCCGGTCGTGAAGTCCTGCAGCCGGGTTCCGATCGCAAGGACCACGTCGGCTTCCGCCGCCAGATGGTTGGCGGCGGACGAGCCCATGATCCCGACCGGCCCGCAATTGACGGGATCGTCGTGCAGCAGGACCGTGCGGCCGTTCAGGGTCTCGGTTACCGGGATCGCGTGCTTTTGCGCGAAGGCCGCCAGCTGCGCCTCCGCATCAGCATAGCGCACGCCGCCGCCCGCGATGATCATCGGCTTCTTCGCCGACTTCAGCAGCTCGACCGCCGCCTCGATCTGGCGGACATCGGCCCGCGGCTTCGGGATGAAGTGCGTGGTCGGCTCGAAGAACCTCTCGGGATAGTCGAAGGCTTCGGCCTGGGTGTCCTGGCAGAGGCCCAGGAAAGCCGGACCACAGTCGGCCGGATCCAGCATCATGCCGAGCGCCTGGGGCAGTGACTGGATGATCTGCTCCGGTCGGGTGATCCGGTCCCAGTAGCGCACGACCGACTTGAAGGCATCGTTCACCGAGAGCGTCGGATCGCCGAAATGCTCGACCTGCTGGAGCACCGGGTCGGGGAAGCGGCTCACATAGTAGTCGCCGGACAGGAGCAGGAGCGGCAGCCGGTTGGTGTGTGCCACGGCCGCGGCCGTCACCATGTTGGTGGCACCCGGCCCGATCGAGCTGGCCGCGATCATGATCTGCTTGCGCTTCTTGGCCTTGTTGAAGCCGATCGCGGCCAGCGCCATGGCCTGCTCGTTCTGGCCGCGCCAGGTCGGCAGCACGTCCTGGACGTCCTGCAGTGCTTCGGACAGACAGGTAACGTTGCCATGGCCGAAGATCGCGAACAGCCCGGGAAACAGAGGCTCGGTCTTGCCGTCGATCACCGTGTGCTGGTTGACCAGCCAGCGCACCAGTGCCTGCGCCATCGTCAGACGCACCGTCTTCATCGTCTTTGCCTCCCGGTTCCGGCCCTGCCCGTTAGACGCGACCATACGGCACGCGGCAGGGCCGGTGAAGCATCCGAAGCTGACTAGTGTCCGGCGCCGGTCGGCGCCGCCGCAGCCTGCTTGGTCTTCAGTCGCCGGCGCCGGGCCAGGAGGTTGAGTGCCTCCACGCCGGCGGAGAAGGCGATCGCAAAGTAGAGGTACGCACGCGGCACGTGGAAATGCAGGCCCTCGGCCACCAGCATCGTTCCGACCAGCACGAGGAAGGCCAGGGCCAGCATCTTCACCGTCGGGTGGCGATTGACGAAGTCGCCCACCGGCTGCGCTGCGACCAGCATGACGATCATTGAGATGACCACGGCGGTGATCATCACCGACAGGTGCTCGGCCATGCCGACCGCGGTAATCACCGAATCCAGCGAGAACACGATGTCGAGCAGTACGATCTGCACGATGGCCGAGGTGAAGCTGCTGGCGACCTTTCCGCCTTCCTGGTGCTCCTCCTCCATCGTGTGATGGATCTCTAGCGTGCCCTTGGCGAGCAGGAACAGGCCGCCACCCAGCATGATGATGTCGCGCCAGGACACGTCGAAGTCGGCAACGGTCATGATCGGCTCGGTCAGCCCGACGATCCAGGCGATGCTGGCCAAGAGGGCGAGCCGCATGACCAGCGCCAGCATCAGGCCGACACGTCTTGCGGTGTTCTGCTGGTGCTCAGGCAGCCGGCTCGCGACGATCGACAGGAAGATGAGGTTGTCGATGCCGAGCACGATCTCCAAGGCAGTCAGCGCAGCAAGCGACGCCCATGCGGCAGGATCGGAAAGCAGCGCCAGCACGTCCATCAGCGGTCTCGTTTTCGTGATCAGGTGCGGGAGATGTAGCAGCGCTGGTGGACTTGACCATGGGAACGGGAGCAAAACCGGCCGATCTCGACCGTACAGATACCACCTACGGCCCTCCTTCATTGACGATGCGTCTCACGATGGGCACTTGGCAGCGCATCGTGATGAGGAGTTCCGATCTTGACCGAAGCCGCGGTGGCGCTTGGCAGCAATCTCGGCGACAGCAGGGCGACGCTGGAACGCGCCGTCTTCCTGATGAGCCAGGAGATCGGATCCGTGATCGCCCGCTCGCGCTGGATCGAGACCGCCGCCCTCGTTCACCCGGACGACCCGATCCGTGAGCACCCGAACTACCTGAACGGGGTGGTGGTCCTGGAGACCGAGCGGTCCGCGGAGGACGTCCTGGCCCGTCTCCTGACAATCGAGCGCATGCTCGGCCGCATCCGCAGCCTCGCTTCGGCTCCCTGGCAACCGAGGGAGATCGACCTCGACCTTATTTTCTTCGGCGACCAGACACTCCAGGCCAGTGGCCTGACCCTGCCCCACCCACGCATGCACGAACGCCTCTTCGTGCTGCAGCCGCTCGCCGAGATCCGGCCGGATTGGCGGCACCCGGTGCTGGGCCGGACCGTCGAGGAGTTGCTCCGCGACGTCGAAGACGCTGCCTGAATGCTCGAACATTAACATTCTGGCCATGATGCTCTACGGGGCACCGTTCCCAGACTCTCAATTGAGAACAGGCCACTCCAACCTTGCGCGCAAATAGTAGGACCATGTTCTTATATCTGGTTCGGAATCTATGGAGAAGTAGGCACCCAGCCCTTGTTTCTGTGTCAGCATCGCTCCGGCAAGGTTTCCTGCCGTACAAGGATACGACACTTCCCGAGATGATAATTGCATTTCTTTAATGTTTTAGTAACTTTCGGCCAGCCAACCAACAAGGAAACGCTGATGGCCAACCTGATCCCCGGGACCGATGCAGACGACATAACCCACGGCACCCTTGCCGCCGACGAGATCCGCGGTGGCCTCGGCAACGACCAGCTCTGGGGCGAGGACGGTGCCGACCTGATCTGGGGCGAGGACGGCGACGACGTCATCAACGGTGGCACCGGCGACGACTTCATCCAGGGCGGCATCGGCAACGACCGGCTGTTCGGCGCGTCCGGCAAGGACACGATCGAGGGCGGCGCCGGCCAGGACGAGCTCTACGGCTTCGACGGCGACGACATCCTGCGCGGCATGGACGGCAGCGACGCCCTGTCCGGCCAGAACGGCAACGACGTCCTGATCGGCGGCAACGGCCACGACTACATGCGCGGTGGCGAAGATAACGATGTCCTCGCTGGCGCCATCGGGCTGGACAAGCTCTATGGTGACGGCGGCGACGACAGGCTGCTCGCCGGCGATCATGACGACGTCGCCCGCGGCGGCTCCGGCAACGACTATATCGATGGCGGCAACGGCAACGACGTCATTTTCGGTGGCAACAACTCGTCCGAGCTGGATGGTGACGATCTGGGCACCGGCGGCAATGGCGACGACATCGTGCATGGCGATGGTGGCAACGACCGGTTCTTCGGTGCTGTCGGCAACGACCAGCTGTTTGGCGACGACGGCAACGACCAGATGTATGGCGGCCTCGGCGACGACACCGTGGAAGGTGGCGCTGGCAACGACACCGTGGATGGCAAGACCGGCAACGACATCCTGATTGGCGGTACCGGCAACGACCGCCTTACCGGCGGCACCGGCGACGACATCCTCCAGGGCGGCGATGGTGACGACCTGATTTTCGGCCAGTGGGGCAACGACACCATGACCGGCGGCACCGGGGCCGACACCTTCACCATCCTGCGCGTCGCCGGCGAGCGCGACGTCATCAATGATTTCCAGGCAGGCGCGGACCACATCGCGCTGCGCGGTGGAGCGACGGTGACCGACGTGATCGCCAGCGCCACCGTCGTGAACGGCAGCACCATCCTCGATCTCGGCCAGAACCATCTGGTGACCCTGGTAGGCCAGACGGGCGTCAATGCCGGCTGGTTCGGCAACTAGCAGTTCCCCCAAGCGACTAGCGCGACTGACCCCGGGCGGCGACGTCCGGGGTTCTTTTTCGCGCGAGGAACGTCTGGCGGCCATGGGCGGATCGCGGCTAACTGGCTCCAGCCAACGCAGGAGGGTGAGGCCGGTGGGCTGGGTATGGCAGAATGGCAGGCTGTTGCCGGATCATGCCGCCCGCATCGATCCCTCCGACCGCGGCCTGCTGCTCGGTGACGGCCTGTTCGAAACGATGCGCGCCCACACCGGCGCCGTGCCGTTGCTTCCCCGGCACCTGGTACGGCTTTCTGCCAGTGCCGTTAGGCTAGGCATTCCGATCCGCTACGATGGGGCGCGGCTGGATGCCGCGATCCGCGGCCTCCTGCACGAGGAAGAGCTGACGGACGCGGCGGTTCGCATCACCCTGACCCGCGGGCCCGGTCCACGTGGACTGGCGATGCCAGAGGCGCCCGCACCCCTGCTGATGATCCGGGCATTCCCACGGGCGACGACGATGCCCGCTCCGGCCCGCGCAATGACCGCTTCCATCCCGCGCAACGAACGCTCTCCTCTGTCGGGCATGAAGACGCTGGGCTGCCTGGACCAGGTGCTCTGCCTGCGCGAAGCGCACGAGGCCGGATGCGACGACGCAATCATGCTGACCACCGATGGTCTGGTCGCTTGTGCGACGGCCGGTAACTTGTTCGTCGTGAAGGACGGCATGGTCGCGACGCCGGACCTGGGTTGTGGCATCCTCCCCGGCATTACGCGTGCGATCCTGCTCGATCATTGGCCCCATATCCACGAACGGCGGCTGCTTCGTGCGGACCTGCTCGCTGCCGACGAAGCCTTCCTGACCAACAGCCTGATCGGCGTCCGCCCCCTGGTGGAGATCGATGGACAACCTATCGGCCAGGGCACACCGGGTCCCGTCACCCGGCAGGCGGCGGACCTGGTCGCATGACTTTGTTCGGCTTGCGATGAAAGCGGCCACGGCGGGCATGCAGCCTCGGCCGCAAGGCACTGGTGTCGCCTGATCAGGGCTGACTATCCCGTCCAACTCAGGCAGATCTCCCCCGGCCTGGTTCCACATCAGATCTCAAGTACGGCCACGGAGTAGAAACGGCGCATGCTGGACGACTTCCTGCTCTTTCTCGCGGTAGGCTTCGCCGCCCAGATCGTCGACGGCGCCGTCGGCATGGCTTACGGCCTGACCGGGACCACGGTGATCCTGAGCCTCGGCTATCCACCAGCCGTCGCAAGCGCCAGCGTCCATGCTGCCGAGGTGTTCACGACAGGCCTTTCCGGCTTGTCGCACTGGCGGTTCGGCAACGTGAACTGGGCCTTCGTATGGCGCCTAGCACTGCCTGGGGTGCTGGGAGGAGTTGCCGGCGCCTATGTCCTGGCGACTGCGCCCAGCGACCTGATCAAGCCCTTCGTCAGTGCGTATCTGCTCCTGATGGGCGGCTGGATCATCTGGAAGGCCGTTCGCGGGAGGCGGGCCACCGTGGTGGAGCCGCCGCGCTGGATCATGCCGCTGGGGCTGGGCGGCGGCTTTCTCGATGCGATCGGCGGCGGTGGCTGGGGCCCCATGGTGGCTTCCACGCTGCTGGGGCACGGCACGGCCCCGCGGACCACGATCGGTTCGGTCAATTTCGCCGAGTTCTTCGTGACCTCGGCGATCTCCATCACCTTCATCGGTACCATCGGCCTGGAGCTATGGCCGATCATTGGCGGTCTGATCCTAGGTGGCGCCCTTGCAGCGCCGCTCGCGGCCTATGTGGTCAAGGCCGCGCCGGATCGTCCACTCATGATCCTGGTAGGCAGCGTGATCCTGCTCCTGAGCCTCAGGGAGCTGAGCCAGCTGCTCTGACGCAGCTTTGTGACCTCGGCCGCACTCTTACAGGCAGCCGCACGGGCGCACTCAGCGCCAGCACCGTTCCCGGCACCATTGCAGGGCAGCCTCATAGACCGACCAGCCGCCGGGCGACCGCTGACCCGGCCGCAGCCAGCGCTCGCCATCCCGCACCTGGCCAAGCTCGGCCGCGTCGGTCTTCATGATGGCCAGCACATAGTCGGCTTGATGCTGCCGCTCATCGACGATCAGTTGCAGGTAGAGGCGCTGGAGCGCGGGATGCTCGCGCAGGCATGCCTTCGGAAGCCAGCTCGTCATGGAACACCGCACCATTGCAGGACTTCACCCCGACGAGACTCCGCCCTGTTCATCCCCGACAAGCCGGATGAAGCCTGGCATCGCCTCTTCAGCTGCCATCGCTAACATAGGTTAAGCTCGGCGAGCGGCGCGGTGTAGCGGCCCGGTCGGTGGTGATCAAGAAGCAGCCGTCACCACATCGCCGCTTTTCGCGACCGAATGAGCTCTAGCGTGTCTCCGAGGGCGCGCCCGCGTCATCGCTGGCAGAGTCTCACAGCGGCTGGGCACATAACGGACTTGCGGGATGGGACCTTCAAGGTCGCAAACCTTGAAGTTGGTGGAGCCGATCGGGATCGAACCGACGACCTCGACGGTGCAAACGCACCAAGAATCCAAGAGATTCAAACGTTTCCGCACCTGAATCTACAAGTAGACGCACCTTCGGACAAGGATATCCGAGGTGCTACGTTACAACGACGTTATAGGCCAATCGGCCTACGGTGACCTCGCACCGACGCTGGAGCTAAATGGCTTCCAACCGATCCCTATCACCCTTCCGAGCCCGAATGATCCCAATGCCGGGAAGCGTCCGGCTGTCGATGACTGGCAGCACTATCGGCCACCCGCCGGACGACTGCCACGATATGGACGCTGCGGGACTGGCCTGCTTACGGCTTCCGCTCCAGCGGTGGATGTCGATGTACGCCACCCTGAGGTGGCCGCTGCAATTGGTAGGATGGTGGCCGAACTGCTCGGTGATGCTCCTGCACGCATAGGAGCTCCGCCCAAGTGCCTCTGGCTGTTCCGAACAGCACGCCCGTTCCCCAAGATCACGACTGCGGAGTATGTGCTTCCCGGCGATCTGCCCACCGACAAGGGGCACAAGGTCGAGGTCCTGGGCGATGGGCAGCAGTTCGTCGCCTTTGGGATCCATCCAGGTACCGGGCGTCCATACCACTGGCCGGATTTCTCGCCACTCGATCTGGAGTGGCAGGACCTGCCTGAACTCTCTGCTGAGCAGGCCGCAATAGCCGTAGGCACCGCGGACGAGCTGCTCGTCAGGGCCGGTGGGACGCTTCGCACCAAACGCGGCCTCGCACCCAGGCCAATCGGCGAGCGCCGTCCTGGCCCGCTCCCCCGCATGGCCAAAGGGCTCGACGAGGTGCGCCTCGTCCTCAGGGCGCTGCGCCGGATCGACCCGAATAAGCTCGACTATGACGGCTGGGTGCAAGTCGCCTATGGCCTGAAGGCTGCTCTCGGTGATCGTGGGCAGGACGTCTGGATGCAGTGGTCCCAGCACTCGAAAAAAGATGAGGCCGAGACCACGGAAAGGACCTGGGGCTGGGTTAAGCCGGAACGGGCAGGGTGGCGATACCTCCTGAAGTTGGCGGAGGCTGGCCATGGACGCTGAGCGTGCTGTCATCGAGCCCGATGAACTTGATGACCGTGCCGAGGAGTTCCTCGACAGCCTCCGCGCCGCCGGTATGCCAGACGAAGCCTGGAAGACCATCCGGGACGAAGCGATCGACGAGCTCAACGAGCGCTACTTCGTGGCCTCCCTCGGTGGTCGGAGCGTGATCGCCTCCGTGATCCACGATGACGCGCTGGATCGGGATCGTCTGGTCTATTCGCGCCCTGCGGACATCAAGCTCCAGTACAACCATCGGCACATCAAGGTTGGGGTGAACGTCAAAGGCTACGACATCATCCGGGATCTCGGAACGGCCTGGATCGAGGCGCCACGCCGGCGGACCTACCGGCAGATCGCGCTGGTCCCAAAGGGGGCCTGTCCGCCTGACGTCTTCAACCTGTGGCGTGGATGGGGCTTGGAGCCCGCTTCGGGTGAATGGCCCACGATCAAGGATCACCTACTCACGGTGATCTGCTCCGGCAACGAGACCTACCTGGAATGGCTCATCGGCTGGATGGCGTACTGTGTTCAGTATCCTGAACGCCAGGCCGAGGTTGCCGTGGTGCTCAGAGGCAAGAAGGGCACCGGCAAGGGGATGGTCGGGCAGCTCCTGATGCGGATCTTCCGCCATCACGCGATCCACATCTCCAACTCCAAGCATTTGATCGGCCACTTCAACTCGCATCTGGCCGACGGGCTGTTCCTGTTCCTCGACGAGGCGCTGTGGGCTGGCGACAAGGCCGGCGAAGGCATCCTGAAAGCACTCATCACGGAAAAGACCCTGATGATCGAGCCGAAGGGGCTCGATGCCTTTCCGATGCCCAACCGGCTCAAGATCCTCGTCTCCTCCAACAACGACTGGGTCGTGCCGGCGACATCCGACGAGCGGCGGTTCTTCATGCTCGACGTGTCGGACTGCAAGAGAGGCGACAAAGAATACTTCGAGACGTTGGCGGCAGCGATCGAGGGGGGTGAATCACAGGCCTTCCTCGATCACCTTCTAACCTACGACTTGAGCGGGTGGCAGCATCGCTCAGCACCTCATACTGAGGCACTAAACGAACAAAAGCTCACCGGCGCTGATAGCGTCACGCGGTACTGGTACGACTGCTTGTCCATTGGCGAGCTGATCGGCTGCAGCTTGAGCGAAAGCTGGCCGCCCGACATTCCGGTGCAGGTCTTGCACGCTGCCTACCTGGACCATGCGCGGGATCATGGTGACTGGCATCCGGCTACCGTCGAGCAGATGGCCAAGCGTCTCCGCAAGCTCATGCCGGACGAGAACCTGATCACGATTCGGCCACGCAAAGCATGGGGTGATCTTGAGCGCCCAACCCGTTACCAGCTCAAAGGTTTGAGCGAGCACCGGTCAGCCTTCGAGGAGGCTATGAACTTGCCCGGACATGCCTGGAGAGACGCAGAATGATCTCCAGGCGCGTCAGACGTCTAGCTGGTCAGGGCTCTGGTCAGGGTTGGTCCAAGCTTGGTCAAGGTGGCACTTCGACTAACCCATTGAAACATCAGGGATGGTCAGGGTGGTCAACGTGGTCAGGGGCAAATCGGACAGATTGCTACACGCAAGAACAGAGTGGCGTGGAAGTCGAGCGTCACACACATGAACGTCACATTCACTCTGACCACCCTGACCACCCTGACCACATCAGTAAGATCAATGACTTAGACTGGTCAGGGTGCAACCCGTCCACCTCGTCCACCCTGACCACAGACTGGCCCTCATACCTGCTCGCTGATGAGTCCGAGGTCGTGCTGCGCGGCGAGCTGGCTGAGATCGAACAGGAGTTCCTGCCATGAACCACCGCCGCATCGCGGTCCGCACCCGCTCGGGCTGGCGGGATGTGATGGTGGAGACCCGCCCGATCATCACGCCGCGTCGACCACAGCGCCTGCGAGAGGACGAGCCCCTGGAGCGCCTGGTGGAGCGCGACGGCGAACTCGTCGGGATTGTGGCTGGCGACCGGCGCCGCTTCCGCCTGATGGTTCGAGACGATGGCGCGCGGACGTGGGCGCCAACATGAGCAAGGCTACAGGATCAAAACCTGTCGCCACAGTCGTGCTCATCGTCTTCGTCTCTTCTGCCGCCTCTTTCGCCGGAGTCTCTCCCGCCGTCCAACCTGGACGGCGGCTCGTCCTTCATCCGTCCACACTTCATACAGCGCAACGTCGGTATCAATTGGCCCTGCTCCAGGCGCGAAGAGCGGGCCCAGGCGTGTTTACAAAAGAGGGAGCGCAGGAAGGATATCAAGGAGAAGGACATGGGTGGTCCTCGTCTGAAGACGACGACTTTAGCAGAAGTTGTATTGCTCCCACCACTCAACACTCACCATTTTGCGGCATCCATGACCCGCACTCACGCGGGGCGGGCACCACAGCTACGTGACGATCAGCCCGTGAAGCGGCTAGTTGAGCGTGCAGATGGACCCACTGTAAGCGGGTCATGAATCACCACAACATTAAGTACAGAAAAGCTATGCAAAACGCTGAAGAGAAGAAAGAAGGAATTAGGGAGAAACTCATTCTGCTGGTAGCAACTGCAGCTCTAACGGGCGGCGCAGTTCCACTTATAGTAAACTATATGCAAGTAAGTTGGGCCGCACAACAGAAATTAGTCGAAGCTGATTTGACACGTCAACAATCATTGCTAAAAGATCAAGAGGAATTACTCAAGAGAGTTCAAAAGAGACTGTATGATTTTCATATTAGCATTGCCAAACCAGCTTGGTATAAATATGTTGATCCAAACATAGAAAAATATGAAGAGGCACTTGCCGATTTTGATGTGGTCGCGTGGCAATTTCATTCTGATATGCATCAGGAACTGACGAATGTCCGTCGACTCGCTGCCATGAATACTTATCGGGAATTTGAAAATTTAGTAACGCAAATATCTGCGCTAGACAACAGTCTGACTGCCCTATCTGTTCGCACTGATACGACTTCCTCAGACTGGGAGAAGCTACATCTTGATGCTAATGGCTTTGTTTACAAGATTCAGGATTTCATCGTCCATCTTGCTCAAGATTTTGCGCTAAAGTCATTCGATGAACCGCCTTCCGGTTGATCTGTGCCGCTGGATACAGCTGAACTAGTATCGGAGCCTTAAGCGCAATGTGCGTGAGAATTTTGAGCGTAGCTCGACAATCCGTTGGGGCAATGACAGGACAACGTGTGGTTCTGGAACAAAGTAGTTTTGCTAGATCTTTCATTCATAGGTGGTCAGCGCCGTTTTTGGCTTTTCGCTAGGATCATCGCCACCGGCGTTCAGATTCGCGATAACTTGAACTTCAGTTTTGGTCAGATAAAATGATAGGCATTTCTAGAATACTCCAGCACATCTAAATTCTCCGGCCTAACCGATCCTGTTTGACTTGAACAAGCCCAACCTGCGTAGTGTCCACTGGAACTACTCGGGCTGTGCATGTTTGAGCGGCTGAAGCATTTCTTTGGGATCGAGAAGCGCTGGGACTTGGCGAGTTCTTCGCCGGAGATACTGGCGCTGTTCGGTGCCACGCCCACGGCCGCTGGTGTCCATGTCTCGGCCGAGTCTGCTCTTCGTTCTCCGACCACACTGGCCGCCGTGCGGGCGATCAGCGAGTCGGTAGGCAGCCTGCCCTTCCATCTCTTCAGGCGTCGCCCTAACGGCTCCCGCGAGCGGGACAACGACCCTCCGGCTGCCGCCCTCCTGGCTGGCGACTGGTGCCCATGGTCCGGCGCGGTCGAGAGCAAGACCGGCCTGCAGATGGACGCGCTGCTGCACGGCGCCGGCCTTGCCCAGGTGATCCGCACTGGCACCACCCCCCGCGAGCTGCACCGCCTCGATCCCCGCGACGTCACCCGCGATACCAGCGGGCCGGAGCCTCGTTTCAAGTTCAGCGTCAATGAGATCGAGCGAACCCTCGACTGGCGCGACACCCTCTACCTGCCGACGCCTGGCTCGATCGGCGGCCGGGTCGTCTGCCTGGTGCACCTGGCGCGTGAAGCCATCGCCCTCGATCTCCTTATGGCCGAGCACCAGGCCCGGTTGTTCAGCAACGGTGCCAGGCCAGCCGGCGTCTTGAAGTACGGCAAGGCTCTGCCGCCCGATGTGGCGAAGCGCCTAAGGGAGTCGTTCGCTGCCGCCCAGGCCGGCGGCGGCAACTCGGGCAAGACGCTGGTCCTTGAGGACGGCATGGACTTCGCGCCCCTGCAGTTCTCCAGCACGGACTCGCAGTTCCTCGAGCTGCGCCGGTTGGTCACCCAGGAGATCGCGCGGGCCTTCAAGGTGCCGGGCACCCTGATCGGTGACCTCGACCGGGCGACGTGGCGCAACGTCGAAGAGTTGATGAGGCAGTTCGTCCAGACGTGTCTGATGCCCTGGGCGGAGGTCTGGCAGTCGGCGCTGGAACGGGTGCTTCTCACTCCAGAGGAGCGCCGCGAGTACTTCATCGAGGCCGTGTTCGATGACCTGCTCCGTGGCGACCTGGCCGGCCGGTTCACGGCCTACCGCCAAGCCACCGGCGGATCCTGGCTCACGCCGAACGAGGTCCGCGCCCTCGACAACCGTCCGCCCATCGATGGCGGCGATGAGCTGATCCGACAGGCGGGACAGGCAGAAGCTTCCACCCCTGCTGCATCCCAGGAGCCTGCCAATGGCGCGTGAGACCAAGACCTTGGCCGCGCCTGAGGTGCGGTTTGCCACCGACGAGGCCGGCACCTTCTCCGGCTACGCCAGCGTGTTCGGTGAGCCCGACAGCTTCGGCGACACGATCAAGCCCGGCGCGTTCAAGAAGTCGCTGGCCAAGCGCTCCGCCACCGGCGGCCCGGCCATGTTCTGGAACCACAACCCGGACCAGCCGATCGGCGTTTGGACGGAACTCACGGAAGACACCCGCGGCCTGAAGGCTACCGGCAAGCTGGTGACGGAGACGGCCAAGGGCGCCGAAGCCTTGGCGCTCTTGAAGGCCGGTGCGGTCAACGGCCTGTCCATTGGCTTTCGGGCGGTGGCATCCGAACGCGGCCCGAACGGCGGCCGGGTGCTGACCGCCATCGACCTGGTCGAGGTCAGCCTGGTGACCCTGCCGGCAGCATCCAATGCCCGCGTTACCCAGATCCGTAACGCAACCCACTCGATCGCCACGTCGGCGTTCGTCCAGGCGGCCCATCGTGCCGTCATTGCCATCAAGAGGACCCACTGATGGACGTCTCCCTCGAAACCCGCAGCGAGGGCGATGACACCCTCGATCCTGCCGTGCAGGCGGTCACTGAACTGCGGACCGCCGTTGAACAGCACCGCACGGCGCTGGATACCCGGCTCAGCACCGAACTCCGGTCGCTCACCGAGCGGCTAGACGCCATCGACGTTCGCACCCAGCGGCCCGGTGGTGGTGGCAATGGCCGCCGCGACGAGCCGGGCGACCTGCAGCGCCGCGCCTTCACCGGCTTTCTGCGCCATGGCCCTGAGCGGATGCAGGCCGAAGAAGCCCGCAGCCTGGTCGTCAGCGACGATGCCCGCGGCGGCTATTTGGCTCCGCCGGAGTTCTCGCGCGAGGTCCTGAAGCAGCTGGTCGAGTTCTCGCCCATCCGTCAGGCCGCCCGGGTCGGCACCACCTCAGCCGGCTCCGTGATCTTGCCAAAGCGCCTGACCACGCCCACGGCGCACTGGGTCGGCGAGACCGAGCTCCACCAGGAAACCTCGATGACCTACGGCCAGACCGAGGTCGAGGTCCATGAAGCTGCCTGCTACATCGACGTGTCGCTGCGCCTCCTCGAAGACGCGGCGATCAACGTCGAAGCTGAGGTTACCTCCGATCTGGCCGAGGAGTTCGGCAGGCTGGAAGGCGAGGCCTTTGTAACCGGCAATGGCTTCAAGAAGCCGCTTGGTGTCATGGCGGATCCCACCATCGACTTCGTCGTGAGCGGCCACGCTACAGAAATCACTGTCTCCAGCCTGGTCACGCTGATGTACAGCATGCCGAGCTACTACAGGCTGCGCGGCTCCTGGCTGATGAACGGGCAGGCGCTCGCTGCGGTTCGCAAGTTCACCGACACCAGCGGCGCCTTTCTCTGGCAGCCTGGCTTGCAGGCCGGCCAGCCCGAGACACTGCTCGGCCGCCCGGTGATCGAGGCGGTGGACATGCCGGACGTGGCGGCCGGCGCCTTCCCGATCGCGTTCGGTGACTTCAGCGTCGCGTACCGGGTCTTCGACAAGCCGGTCCTCTCGGTTCTTCGCGACCCCTACACGATGGCCACCCGGTCCCTGGTCCGCTTCCACGCGCGGCGCCGGGTCGGCGGCGCGGTCGTGATGCCGGAAGCCATCCGCAAGCTGAAGATCGCCGCGAGCTAAGGAGCCTGACCATGCGCGACCTCGTCCACAACCTTGGTGTGGTGCCCATGGTGGCACCCGCCGTCCTCTCCGCCACTACGACGTCCGACCCCGTCGACTTGCTCGACTTCGGCTCGGCCATGCTGGTGATCAACACCGGTGCCATTGCCGGTGCGGGTGACTTCACCGTCAAGCTGCAGCACTCGGATACCACCACCGGCAGCGACTTCATTGACGTGGCGGCCGATGCCCTGATCGGCAGTCTGCCGGCCAGCCTCACCGCCAACTCCGTGTCGAAGGTCGGCTACTGGGGACACCGCCGCTACCTGCGGGCAGTGCTCACCAAGAACAGTGGCACGTCGATCGCGGCCGGTGCCATGCTGGTGAAGGCTCATGCTCGCAACCGTCCCGTGGCATGATGGGGCCGGCCTTCGGGCCGGTGCTCCCTATGAGGTCGCGTCCATGCTGACCCTGATCACGCCGCCTGCGTCCTTGCCCGTCACGGTACAGGAGGCCAAGGCCTTCTGCCGTGTCACCATCGACGAGGACGATGCCCAGATCGAGGCGATGATCGGTGCGGCTACCGCGGCGCTGGATGGACCTGAGGGTCTGTTTGGCCGGGCCTTGATGACCCAGACCTGGCGGCTCACCCTCGATCGCTTCCCGCCGATGATCAGCGTGCCGATGCCGCCTTGCCAGGCGATCACCTCGATCAGCTACCGGCACGCCTCTGGCACTGTGCTGGTGTTGGATCCGGACTCCTACGAAGTGACCGGCTTGGGCGGCCATATCGCCGCCAAGATCCGGCCCCTGCGTGGCCTCAGCTGGCCCTATGGCCGCCATGGCGAGGATGCCGTGCAGGTCGAGTTCGTGGCTGGGTGGGCCACTGCGCCTGAGCGGCTCCGGCAGGCGATCCTCATGCACGTGTCGCAGATGTACGACGGTCGTGAGGGTGCTGCCGGCATGACGGCTGGCTACGACGACCTAGTGCGCTCCTACCGGCTCTGGTCGTTCTAATGCCGATGGCCCCGCCCAAGCACTGCCCAAAGCTAGGACATCCCCCCTTTGTTGGCGTTGGCTGTCCTGCCTGTACGGCTGCCCGCCGTGTTGCCGTGGAAGCCAAGCGACCGTCGGCGCGTGCCCGTGGCTATGACAGCAAGTGGGAAGCGGCACGGCGTGCCTTCCTGTTGGCCCACCCGACCTGCGCTTGTGGGAGGGTGGCCACCACGGTCGACCACGTGGTTCCTCATAAAGGCTCCCCGAGCTTGTTCTGGTCCCGCTCCAACTGGTCGGCAACCTGCGCTTCCTGCCACAGCAGGAAGACGGCTTGCACCGATGGCGGGTTCGGCCACCCGATCCGGAGCGCAGCGCCATGATGGGTAGGAGGAGGGGTCGAGTTTTGGCCCGATCGCTACAGGACCGTTGTCCGCACCTCGCGCGCATTTTCGTGAGCAAATGGGGTTTCCGGCCATGAAGGGCCGCAAGCCCAAGCTCAAGGTGATCGAGGGCGGTCTTGCACCCGGTCGCTGCCCACCTGCTCCGGCCTGGCTGTCCTTCCAGGCGAAGGCCGAGTGGAAGCGTGCAGCCCCGCAGATGCACAGCCGCCGACTGCTGACGCCGGACACGCTCGCCACCCTGGAGAGTTACTGCGTGGCCGTCGGCGTGGTGCGGGAATGTGAGGAGATCATGAGCCGGGCCGGCCGCATGATCGAGGCAGAGGACGGTCCCAAGCCGCATCCAGCCTTCAGAATGCAAAGCGCTGCCATGCGCGAGGCCCGCCTTCTGGCGGCCGAACTAGGGCTCACGCCGCATCGGCGCGGCAGCAAGACCCAGGAAGAGGACACGAACGATGGCTGGCCGGACGGCTTTCTCGCCTGACCCGGCGCTCTACCCTGATCCCAGCGGGCGCGCTGGCCGCATCTGCGGGTTCGTGAACCGTCTTCGCTTGTGGGAAGGCGCACATGCCGGCCGGCGCTTCGACCTGCACGACTGGCAAACTGCCATCATCCGCCGGATCTATGGCCCGACCACCGAAAGTGGTGGCCGGCAGGTCCGTATGGCGGTGATCTGGATCCCCCGCGGGAACGCTAAGACGACCTTGGCCTCCGCGCTGGCGCTGGCGCACTTCCTGGGGCCGGAAGCGGAGCCGGGCGGCCAGATCGTGATGGCTGCGGCCGATCGCGAGAATGCTGGTATCGCCTTCAACAGCGCGCACCAGTTCGTCCAGCAGGACCAAGTGCTGGCCAAGCGGGTCCGCCCGATCGAGAGCCGCAAGACCCTGCTGCACCCGGGCACGCAGGGGAAGATGAGCGCGATCAGCACGGAGGCCTACTCCAAGCACGGCTTGAACGTGAGCTTCTTCCTGGCCGACGAGGTGCATGCTTGGCCGGCTGCTGAAGCGCGCAAGCTGTTCGGCGTCGTGACCGACTCCATGGTCAAGCGCACCAATCCCCTCACCATCGTCATCAGCACCGCCGGCGAGGGCCAGGGCACGCTGGCCAGCGACCTCTGGCAGTACAGCCATAAAGTGGCCTCAGGCGAGATCGAGGATCCGACCTTCGCCCCGATCATCTTCGCAGCCGATCCGGTAGCCGACTGGCGGGATGAGGCGGCTTGGCGCTCAGCCAACCCCGCAATCGAGGCCGGCTTCCTCTCGTTGGAGGAGCTGCGCACCAAGGCTAAGCGGATCGCGCACTTTCCGGCGGAGATCTCCAGCTTCAAGCGCTTCCACCTCAACATCTGGACGGATGGTGCGGCCGAGCCGTGGGTGGATCTGGCCGTTTACGACGAGGCCGAGCCAATGCGGCCACAGCAGGAGCTGCTAGGACAGCCTTGCTGGGTCGGCGTTGACCTCTCCAGCGTGGAAGACCTGACCGCGGTCGTGGCGGTGTTCCCGGTCGAGGATGAGGACGGCATCAGGCTCTACGATATCGTACCAATGTTCTTCCTGCCGGAAGCCAACATCGCCCGCAAAGCCGAGCAGGATCAGGCAGACTATCTGCGCTGGGCAGAGGCCGGGCACCTGCGGCTCACCCCCGGCAACGTGGTCGACTACAGCGCCGTGCTCGCGTGGATCGATGATCTGGCGGAGGATCACAGCGTCCAGGAGATCGCGATTGACCGGTGGAACAGCACGGCGATCACGACAGCGCTGCAGGAGGCTGGCTTCACCGTCGCCGCCTTCGGCCAAGGCTTCGCCTCCATGGCGGCACCGGTGAAGGAGCTGAAAGCGGCACTCCTCTCAGGCCGCTTCCGCCATGGCTGCAACCCGGTGCTGCGGATGTGCTTCGGCAACGTCGCGGCGGAGACGGACGCTGCCGAGAACGAGAAGCTTCACAAGGCCCGTTCCCGCGGGCGGATCGATGGCGCAGTGGCTGCCGCGATGGCAGTCGGCCGCATTCTGGCGAACGAGACGGGACCCAGCGTCTACGCGACGCAGCGGCCCGAAGGCTTTCTGGTCATCTGAGGAGAGAGAGCATGAGCGACGTGAAGATCACTGGGCTGAACATGATCAGGGATGGCAAGCCGATCACATCCGGCGCTGTCTACCTAGCCAGCTTCAACTGCGAGGTCCGAGGCTTTGCCCTGTTCGGCTGCATGCTCGTGAAGACGCCGAAGAATGGCTTTACCGCCAACGCACCGCGAATTGATGGACCAGACGGTCGGCACCGGGCGGTGGTGGTCATCGATCCTGCGCTACGCCACGAAGTCACCATGGCGGCTCGTGAGATCTACCGCCTGATGGGCGGGACAGAGGCGGAGTGGGTGAAGCAAGAACCTGACAACGGTAGCGCAACTCAGAACATAGAGTTAAAGCGAAAGAACATGTGATCTCAAGACATCCACTGTCTCAGTTAAGCCAACAGCTTCCATTTCGAGCAAAAGTACTTCAGGTGTTTTTTCAGGACGCTTAAAGCGTTCACGCATTTTCCGAACTGCCACAACACCTCTTCCAGGATCAAGGGCAATTGTGTCAGCAATGAACGCGTCAGCTGAACGCGCTTCAAGATTTAATGGGCCAAGCACAGCTATAGGAAAGTCTTTTATGTTGTCGGTTACAATAGTTGCCGCCTGAGTTTTAAGTGCAGCCGCAACTACATGAGCATCTTTTGGGTCAGGAAGCCCACTGCATACGCCCAACAGGCTATCGAAATCAGTCACCAGAGCCTCTTCAAAGGCGTTCTCCATGCTTGCTCGAGCGCGCATGGCGTGCCCTGCGGCATCAGGCGCACTCTTATCCGATAG